>NZ_CAAAFT010000289.1:9540-10930 GCF_900634765.1 Candidatus Protofrankia californiensis
CGCCGCGCCCACCGCACCTGGTCGGGTGGCCCGGGGGGATCGCACCCCCGGGCTCCCACAGAACGGAGCGTGAGCCTCTCGGTTCACTCCGCTCTTCTCATCGCATTCCGGCGAGCGTGTGTGCCCAGGCCCAGCGCACGAACAGCCCGGGCTCTCGATCGAGGAGCCCGGTCCACCATGCCTTGAACCGCTTGTACGGGCGAAGCCGTCTGTACTTCTTGCCAGCCCACCGCATCAGGTAGGTGTTGATGCGTTGCAGGAGGGGATTCAGCTGCGACCGGTAGAACCGGCCGTAGTAGTTCATCCAGCCCGCCACGACCGGGTTGATCAGCGCGGCGAGCCCGCCCAGGTCATGCCTGGTACGCGTGTGGATTCGCCATCGGCGGACCCGCTGTCCCATTTTCTTGAGGGCCTCGGGACTGACCGCGGGCTGGAAGCCCACGAACATTTTTCCGTCGGCTCTCCTGGCGCCTCTGGGCCGGAATGTGTACCCCAGGAACGTGAACGAGGTGTGCTCGTACAAGCCACGCCGCCTATCGTCCTTGCAGTACACGATCTTGGTCTTGGTCGGGTGCAGTCGCAGTCCGACCTCCTCCATCCGGCTGGTAAGCGCGGCCAGCACCACGCAAGCCTCCCGTTCCGACGCGCAGTGCACGACCGCGTCATCTGCATATCGTTCGAACTGCACACCCGGGAACTCCCGAGCCAGGAACAAGTCGAACGCGTAGTGCATGAACAGGTTGGCGAGCACGGGTGATACCGCCGAACCCTGCGGGGTCCCACGATCCCGCCTGGCCAGGGTCCCATCAGGCAATTGCAGTGGAGCGACAAGCCACCGCCTCACATAGAGCAGCACCCATTTTCTGGCCGGTGGTGACGTTAGCCTCGACCGCCTTGACCATGAGGTCCCACGGCACACTATCAAAGAAGTTCTGAACATCAAGATCGATGACCCAGTCCTTCTTCCAGCATCTCTGGCGACACTTTGCGACGGCATCCAGCGCGCCACGCCGAGGCCGGTAACCGTAGGAGTCCGCATGAAATATCGACTCCGTACGGGCTTCCAGCGCCAACGCAGCCACCGTCTGCGCCACCCGGTCAGCAACCGTGGGCACGCCGAGAACTCTCGTGCCCCCCGACTCCTTGGGTATCTCTACCGCCATCACCGGAGGCGGAAAATAGGTCCCCGACGACATCCGGTTCCAGATCTTGTAGAGGTTGCTCCTCAGATCGGACTCGAACTCAGCCAGGGACTGCCCGTCCGCCCCTGCGGCACCCTTGTTGGCCTTCACACGCCGGTACGCCTCCAACACCAGCTGCTTCGGTATCTGAAACGGCTTGCTTTCCGGACCTGACCTGCTCACACGTCTCCTCCCGGGACAAACCCCGG
>NZ_CAAAFT010000290.1:0-1854 GCF_900634765.1 Candidatus Protofrankia californiensis
ATTCAGGCAGGGTCCGCCATGTCTTGCTTTCCCATAACGCAACAGACCCGACATAACGGCTGGTGGCGAAGCTGATCACAGATCAGCAAGCAGCCGAAACCAGCGCATGGGACAGGTGGGACTCGAACCCACGACCGACGGATTATGAGAGCCGCCCCCGTGATGTTGTGACATGCCGTTGGCTGTTACGCCGTGTTATTCCGGCTGGCCAGAGCAGATCTGCGACCTTGATCGGTCTTTCTCCGTCCCGTCACGGGTTGGCCCGATCCGGTCCGTTCGGCAGCACCATGGCAACACCGGAAATGTCGATGACCATCGAAAAGGTAACGGTGAGTAGCAGTGGACAAGAGCTGACACGCGGGGAAGCCAGGCATCTCCCGCGCTCGCCACGCGCCGTGCGGTATGGCGGATCACCCACAGGCGTGGAGAGGGCAACTCGCAGATTAGAGGGTGTCTGAAAAGGGTCAGGTGGGTAGATCGGTTGGTGGAGCCCCCGGTTGAGGGGAGGCTGGTGATGACTGACCGACGCCGGTATCCGACGGATCTCTCCGATCGCGAGTGGGAGCTGATCGCCCCGCTGGTCCCCGTTCCCAAACCCGGTGGTCGACCGCCGGTGCACGAACGGCGGGAGATCGTGAATGCGATGGCCTACTGGGTGCGGGCGGGGTGTGCCTGGCGGCGGCTGCCGCATGACCTGCCCCCGTGGCAGACGGTCTACCACTACTGGCGTACCTGGCGGATCGAGGGCCGCTGGGAACAGATCCTGACCCGGCTACGGGAAGTCGACCGCACCGCCCGGGGCCGGGACCCCACCCCGAGTGCGGGGGTCTGTGACAGCCAGAGCGTGCGTGCCAGCGACCGCGGCGGGCTGCACGGCTACGACGGCGGGAAGAAGGTCAACGGGGTCAAGCGGCATCTGCTCGTCGACACTCTCGGCACCGTGCTGACCGCCTGCGTGAGTCCGGCCAGCGTCGCACACGTATCCTCGACGGGCTGATCAACGAGTACCGCAACGCCGCCTGACGACACCCACCGACAACCACGTCAACCGTAGAAGACCAGCTCACAGGCCGAAATCGGAATTTCGGAGCTCGGTAGCATAGCGCAGGTAGCAGCGGACCGCCAACACGATCATCTCAGGAGGGAACTGGAACCCGGTGAACTCCGAGACGGGGACCGGTGGACAGACGGGACGTCGACGCATCAGTCCACCTTGCCCGATCAAGGACCTGGCGAACGCAACAGACCCCAGGTGCCGCACGTGCCTGCGGGCCGGTCGGTGACCGGCCCGCAGTGTTCACCCGCCTGCGCGGCGCGTCCTTCCAGAAAGGGCAGCGTGGGCGCCGCCGTGCATCCGACGACGGCGCCCACATGCGGAACCATGCCCTTGGCGGACCTCAGCCCTTCAAGTCTGGGAACTGGTCGTCCCGCCATTCGGCGTCGTTGCCACCTGTCGCGGCGAGGTCGTTCTCGCGCGCACGGAGCTCGACGCGGCGGATCTTGCCTGAGATCGTCTTCGGCAGTTCGAAGAACTCGAGCCGCCGGACGCGCTGGTACGGAGCGAGGTGCTCGCGGGCGTAGCGCAGGATCGACCACGCCGTCTCCTTTGTCGGCTCGTGCCCGGACGCTAGGGCGATGTAGGCCTTGGGTACGGCCAGCCGCACCGGGTCGGGGGCGGGGACCACGGCGGCCTCGGCCACCGCCGGGTGCTCGAGGAGCACCGACTCCAGCTCGAACGGGCTGATCTTGTAGTCGCTGGCCTTGAACACATCGTCGGTACGGCCGATGTAGGTGATGTACCCGTCGGCGTCGATGCTGGCCACGTCACCCGTGTGGTAGTAACCCCCGGCCATT
>NZ_CAAAFT010000290.1:2390-3235 GCF_900634765.1 Candidatus Protofrankia californiensis
GCCTCCGCGTTGCGCTCGGGATCGTCCCGGTACCCGGTCATCAGCGGCAGCGGCTGGCGCGCGAGGTCCAGGCAGATCTCGCCCTCGCCCGGTTGTGTTGTCAGCCGGCGCCCGCTGGTCGGGTCCACCAGCACCACTGGAACGCCGGGAAGGGGCCGGCCCATCGACCCCGGGCGCACCTCGGAACCGGGGGTGTTGCCCACCTGGGCGGTGGTCTCGGTCTGCCCGAATCCGTCGCGGATGATCAGTCCCCATGCCCGCCGGACCTGCTCGATCACCTCCGGGTTGAGCGGCTCACCGGCACCGACCGCCTCCCGCAGGGCGCTGGGGCGCTCACCGAGGTCGGCGTTGATCAGCATCCGCCATACCGTCGGCGGCGCACAGAACGAGGACACCCCCCACTCGCGCAGGTGCTTCAGCAGAGCCGCCGCGTCGAACCGCCGGTAGTTGTAGACGAAGATCGTTGCCTCGGCGATCCACGGTGCGAAGAAGCACGACCAGGCGTGCTTCGCCCATCCCGGCGACGAGATGTTCAGGTGGACATCGCCCGGCCGCAGCCCGAGGAAGTACATTGTGGACAGGTGGCCGGCCGGGTAGGAGACCTGCGTGTGCTCGACCAGTTTGGGCCGTGACGTCGTGCCCGAGGTGAGGTACAGCAGCAGCGGGTCGCCCGGTGCCGTGCCCGGGTGCTCGACCGGCACGTGCTCCAGCTCCGCGGCGCCTCGCAGGTCGGCCCACCCCTCGGCCTCCCCCACGCTGATCCGCGTGTAGTCCCCGGGGACCTCGGCGAACTTCCCGGTGTCCGCGGCGTTGCAGACGACATGCCGGGCGCGGCCGCGGGCGAT
>NZ_CAAAFT010000290.1:3321-4439 GCF_900634765.1 Candidatus Protofrankia californiensis
GGGACCTCGGCGAACTTCCCGGTGTCCGCGGCGTTGCAGACGACATGCCGGGCGCGGCCGCGGGCGATCCGGTCGACGAGGTCCGCCGACCCGACCGCCGTCGTGGTCGGCATGATCACCGCACCCAGCTTCATGACCGCCAGCATGGCCTCCCACAGCTCGACCTGGTTGCCGAGCATCAGCACGACCGGGTCACCCTTGCGGACGCCGCGGGCGGCCAGCCAGGCCGCCAGGCGATCCGAGGCACGGGACATCTCGGCGAAGGTGCGCTGTGTCGCGGACCCGTCCTCCTCCACGAGCACCAGCGCCGGGCGGTCGTTGCCGCGGGCGATCGCGTCGAACCAGTCCACCGCCCAGTTGAACCGCTCGCCCAGCTCGGGCCAGTGGAACTCGGCCACGGCACGGAGGTGATCGCCGCATAATGCCAGCAACTGGTCCCGGCTCGCCCGGTAGGCGTCGGTCACGTTCACCGTGCATTCCTTCCTTCCGTCAACTCGGTCACGTTCACCGTGCATTCCTTCCGTCAACAAGGTGGGCGCTTTCCTGAGAGCGTGCGGCTTCGACCGAGTGCCCGTATACCCACGCATGGGGGTAGCTGCGTTGACTCGCACCCGTCATCTGCGAAACTGAACCGCACCGGCTCCTCGCAGGCCATGACGTGCCTGCACCGACGGCGGGGAGGATACGTGGACGACGGCGTCGCGGTGCACCAGACGATCGACAGGCTGCTGCCGGAGCGGCTGCAGCGGCTGCGGCAGCTCAGCGGGGTGCCGGTCGTCTTCGGCGGGACCACCCGCCGCGGCGTCGCAGGATCGCAGCAGCTGGTGCTCAGCCGCCTGCTAGGGACCTTCGGCACCTCGCTGCACGGTCTGGTGGTGCGGCCCGGCCTGGGACTCGGCGGCAGTGTACTGTGCCGCGGCATCACCCGCCGTGTCGACGACTATGCCACAACGACCGACATCACCCACGAATACGACCACATGGTCGTGCAGGAGGAGCGCCTCACGTCGGTGTTCGCCGTGCCGGTGGTCGTGCGCGGCGCCGTCCGGAGCGTCCTTTATGGAGCGGTTCGCGACCACCGGCCGATCGGAGACCGCGCGCTGCGTGCCGCCGAAGTG
>NZ_CAAAFT010000291.1:0-2574 GCF_900634765.1 Candidatus Protofrankia californiensis
CCGCGGTCCACGCCGCGCGCCAGGCGGGCGTCCTGTAGAAGAACCCGTTGTCGTGCAACGAGAGAAAATCGGTATGCCCGGATGTGAGACCCGGGCACACCGACGACTTGGAGCCGGTTCAGTGCTCGTGGACGAGGACGCCCCGGATGTTCTTGCCGTCGACCAGGTCCTGGTAGCCCTGGTTCACCTCGTCCAGCCGGTACTTCTGGGTGATCAGCTCGTCCAGCTTGAGCTGGCCGGCCTGGTAGAGCCCGAGCAGCTTGACGATGTCGTACTGCGGGTTGCAGCCGCCGAACAGCGAGCCCTTGATCGTCTTCTCCCACAGGGTGAGCACCGCGCCGGAGACGTGCACGGTCAGCTTCTCCGGGTTGGCCAGCCCGGTGACCACGACCGTGCCGCCCTTGCCGATGATGTCGAACGCGGCCTGCACGACCGCCTCGTCGACCGTGCCAACCAGGATGAGCGCCTGGTCGGCGCCCTGCCCGCGGGTCAGCTCGGTGACCGCCTTGCGCGCCTCCTCGGCGGCGGCGAAGGCGTGTGTGGCGCCGAACTTCAGCGCGGTGTCCCGCTTGAACGGGTTCGGGTCCACCACCACGACGTGCTTGGCGCCAGCGAGCACAGCGCCCTGCACGGTGTTGGCGCCGAGTCCGCCGACGCCATAGATCACCGTGGTGTCGCCGACCCGGACGTTGCCCTCGTACACGGCCGTGCCCCACCCGGTCGGCACGCCGCAGCCGACCAGCGCCGCGGTCTCCAGCGGGATCGACTCGTCGACCTTGACGGCCGAGTTCTGGGAGATCGTCGAGTACTGGGAGAACGTGCCGAGCATGCACATGGCGCCTAAGTCCTCGCCGCCGTGGTGGAAGCGGAACGTGCCGTCGGGCATGTGGCCGTCCAGGATGGTGGCGCCCATGTCGCACAGGTTCTGCCGGCCGGTGGCGCAGTACCGGCAGTGCCCGCAGTTCGGGATCATGCTGCACACCACGTGGTCGCCCGGCTTGACCCTGGTGACCCCGGGACCGACCTCCTCGATGATGCCGGCACCCTCGTGCCCGCCGACGATCGGGAAGCGCGGTGGCAGGTCCCCGTCGGACAGGTGCAGGTCGGAATGGCACAGCCCGGCCGCGACGAAGCGGATCAGGACCTCGCCCTCGCCCGGGCCGTCCAGGTCGAGCTCGACGATCTCGAACGGCTTGTGGAAACCGGTCAGTACCGCGGCTTTCGTCTTCATTGGGTGACTCCTTCGCAAATGGTCAGAGCTGGATGTTCACGGCCTTGGTCTGGGTGTAGAGCTCGAGCGCGGCCTCGCCGAGCTCGCGTCCCCACCCGGACTGCTTGTAACCGCCAAACGGGATCGCGGCGTCGAACGCGTTGTAGGAGTTGATCCACACACTGCCGGCCTTGAGTTGCTTGGCCAGCCGGTGCGCCCTGGAGATGTCCCTGGTCCAGATCCCGGCCGCCAACCCGAATTCGGAGTTGTTCGCGGCGGCGACCGGACCGTCCGCCACACTGAACGGCAACGCCGCCACGACCGGGCCGAAGATCTCCTCCCGCACGACGCTCATGTCGTCGCGGACATCGACCAGCACGGTCGGCTCGACGTAGTACCCGGTGTCGCCGATGCGCCTGCCGCCGGTCAGGGCCCGCGCACCGTCGGCCCGCCCCTGATCGAGGTAACCGGTCACCCGGTCCAGCTGCTCCTGGGACACCAGCGGCCCCAGCTGCGAGGTCGGATCGAGGCCCGGGCCGACCTTGACCTGGCTGGCGAACTCGGCGACGCCCTGCATGAATTCCTCGAAGATCGAGTCCTCGACGAACAGCCGTGTGCCAGCCACGCAGCACTGGCCGTGGTTGAACAGCCAGGCATTCGCCGAACCCGCGATCGCGGACTCCAGATCGGCGTCGGCGAAGACGATGTTGGGGCTCTTTCCGCCGAGCTCCAGGGACACCTTCTTCAGGTTCCCCCTCGCAGCCCCGACAATCTTCTTGCCGACCTCGGTGGAACCCGTGAAAGCGATCTTGTCGACGTCGTCGTGCGCGGCCAGCTCGGCGCCCGCGTCACCGAACCCCGTGACGATGTTGACGACGCCCGCAGGGAAGCCGAGTTCGCAGAAGATCTCCCCGAGCAGCAGGGCGGTCAGCGGCGTCTGCTCGGCGGGCTTGAGCACGACGGTGTTACCGGTGGCCAGCGCGGGCGCGATCTTCCATGTGGCCATCAGCAGCGGGAAGTTCCACGGGACGATCTGCCCGCACACGCCGACCGGCTCGCGCAGCGTGTAGGCGTGCCATTCGGAACCCGGCAGCCACGGCACCGACGGGGTGATGGTCCGGCCCTCGATCTTCGTGGCCCAGCCCGCGTAGTAGTGGAAGACGTTGGCCGACCACACCACGTCCACCGCCTGGGCGATGGCCGCCGACTTACCGTTGTCGATGGACTCCAGCTGGCCGAACTCCTCGGCCCGCGCCAACAGCGCGTCACCGACCTTCCACAGCAGGCTCTGCCGCTGGCTGGGGGTGAACCGGCTCCACGGTCCCTCGAAGGCGCGGCGCGCCGCCGCCACCGCGCGGTCGATA
>NZ_CAAAFT010000292.1:0-2596 GCF_900634765.1 Candidatus Protofrankia californiensis
CTGCGGTCCACGCCGCGCGCCAGGCGGGCGTCCTGTAGAAGAACCCGTTGTCGTGCTGTAGAACCCGTTGTCGTGCAACGAGAGAAAACCGGTGTGCCCGGCTGCGCGGCAGCTGGGCACACCGGTGGCTTAGGACCCGTTCAGTGCTCGTGCATGAGGACGCCGCGGATGTTGCGGCCCTCGACGAGATCCTGGTAGCCCTGGTTGACCTCGTCGAGCCGGTACCTGCTCGTGACGAGCTCGTCGAGCTTGAGGTGCCCGCTGGTGTAGAGGCCGAGCAGCTTCGGGATGTCGTACTGCGGGTTGCTGCTGCCGAACAGGCTTCCCTTGATCGTCTTTTCCCACAGGGTGAGTACCGCCCCGGACACGTGCACGGTCAGCTTTGCGGGGTCGGCCAGGCCGGTGACCACGACGGTGCCGCCCTTGCCGATGATGTCGAACGCGGCGGACACCACGTTCTCATCGACCCTGCCGACCAGGATCAGCGCCTGGTCGGCGCCCTGGCCTGCGGTCAGCTCCGTCACCGCGGCCTGGGCCTCCTCGGCCGTCGCGAACGCGTGCGTCGCGCCCAGCTTCAGCGCGGTGTCCCGTTTGAACGCGATCGGGTCGACCACCACGACGTGCTTGGCGCCTGCGAGCACGGCACCCTGCACAGTGCAGGCGCCGAGCCCGCCGACCCCGTAGATCACCGTCGTGTCGCCGGGGCGCACCCCGCCTGTGTAGATCGCGGTCCCCCACCCGGTGGGCACGCCGCAGCCGACCAGCACGGCAGTCTCCAGCGGCAGGGACGGATCGACCTTGACGACCGAGCGCTCGGAGATGGTGGAGTACTGCGAGAACGTGCCCAGCATGCACATGGCGCCGAAGTCCTCGCCGCCGGAGTGGAACCGGAACGAGCCGTCGGGCATCGAGCCCTCTAAGATGGTTGCACCCATGTCGCACAGGTTCTGCCGGCCGGTGGCGCAGTACCGGCAGTGCCCGCAGCTCGGGATCATACTGCACACTACGTGGTCGCCCGGCTTGACCCTGGTGACCCCGGGACCGACCTCCTCGATGATGCCGGCACCCTCGTGCCCGCCGACGATCGGGAAGCGCGGCGGCAGGTCCCCGTCGGACAGATGCAGGTCGGAATGGCACATCCCGGCCGCCACGAAGCGGATCAGGACCTCGCCCTCACCCGGACCGTCCAGGTCGAGCTCGACGATCTCGAACGGCTTATGGAAACCGGTCAGTATCGCGGCTTTCGTCTTCATTGGGTGATTCCTTCGCAAATGGTCAGAGTTGGACGTTCACGGCCTTGGTCTGGGTGTAGAGCTCCAGCGCGGCCTCGCCCAGCTCACGCCCCCATCCGGACTGCTTGTAACCGCCGAACGGGATCGCGGCGTCGAACCCGTTGTAGCAGTTGATCCACACACTGCCGGCCTTGATTTGCTTGGCCAGCCGGTGTGCCTTGGAGATGTCCCTGGTCCAGATCCCGGCCGCCAGCCCGTATTGGGAGTTGTTCGCGGCGGCGACCGGACCTTCCGCCGCACTGAACGGCATCGCCGCCACGACCGGGCCGAAGATCTCCTCCCGCACGACGCTCATGTCGTCGCGGACATCGACCAGCACGGTCGGCTCGACGTAGTACCCGGTGTCGCCGATGCGCCTGCCGCCGGTCAGGGCCCGCGCACCGTCGGCCCGCCCCTGATCGAGGTAACCGGTCACGCGGTCGAGCTGCTCCTGGGACACCAGCGGCCCCAGCTGCGAGGTCGGATCGAGGCCCGGGCCGACCTTGACCTGGCTGGCGAACTCGGCGACGCCCTGCGTGAATTCCTCGAAGATCGAGTCCTCGACGAACAGCCGTGTGCCGGCTACGCAGCACTGGCCGTGGTTGAACAGCCAGGCGTTCGCCGAACCCGCGATCGCGGACTTCAGGTCGGCGTCGGCGAAGACGATGTTGGGGCTCTTGCCGCCAAGCTCCAGGGACACCTTCTTCAGGTTCCCCTTCGCAGCCTCGACTATCTTCTTGCCGACCTCGGTGGAACCCGTGAAAGCGATCTTGTCGACGTCGTCGTGCGCGGCCAGCGCGGCGCCCGCGTCACCGAACCCCGTGACGATGTTGACGACGCCCCCGAGGAAGCCGAGTTCACAGAAGATCTCCCCGAGCAGCAGGGCGGTCAGCGGCGTCTGTTCGGCGGGCTTGAGTACGACGGTGTTGCCCGTGGCCAGCGCGGGCGCGATCTTCCACGTGGCCATCAGCAGAGGGAAGTTCCACGGGACGATCTGCCCACACACGCCGACCGGTTCGCGCAGGGTGTAGGCGTGCCATTCGGAACCCGGCAGCCACGGCACCGAGGGTGTGATCGTCCTACCCTCGATCTTGGTGGCCCAGCCCGCGTAGTAGTGGAAGACGTTGGCCGACCACACCGCGTCCACCGCCTGGGCGATGGCCGCCGACTTGCCGTTGTCGAGGGACTCCAGCTGGCCGAACTCCTCGGCCCGCGCCAGCAGCGCGTCACCGACCTTCCACAGCAGGCTCTGCCGCTGGCTGGGGGTGAACCGGCTCCACGGTCCCTCGAAGGCGCGGCGCGCCGCCGCCACCGCGCGGTCGATG
>NZ_CAAAFT010000292.1:3263-5326 GCF_900634765.1 Candidatus Protofrankia californiensis
TCGGTGGCATCCCCGTGCGCGACCTCGGTGATCCGCTCGCCGGTCGCCGGATCGTAAGTCGGGAACGTGCGCCCCGAAGCCGCCGCGACCCACTCGCCGCCGATCAGCAGCCGCTTGTCCGTCGAGACGAACGTCCGCACCGAGTCCAACACCGGCGTGTCCGCTACCGTTGTCACCCGTACCTCCTCGTACCGCAACACGAATGTGACGTGGGTCATTCTGGGCCGGGTGCTCGCGCGGTAACTGTGCAAATCCCGGACAGTACCGGAGTTACGGGCCGGTGATTCCCAGGCTTCGCATGCGGTTGTAGAGTGTGGAGCGGCTAATCCCCAGGTGTTCGGCGGCGTGCACCTTGTTGCTGCCGAACGCGCGCAGCGCCTTGATGATCGCGTCGTGCTCGGCCTGTTCCCAGGCGCTCAACCGGTGGGAGATCGCGTGCTCCCGGTACGCGGCCGGGAGGTCGCCGGGCACGATGTCGCCGGCCGAGCGGGTCTGCGCAGCAGCTCGCACCACGGCTTCCAACTCGCGCAGATTCCCAGGCCAGAGTTGGCTTTCGAGCAGGCGCAGGGCTTGCGGTGCGAAACGCGACGAGGCGCCGGGATTGCAGGCGGCCAGCATCGCCCGGGCCAGCGCGGGCACCTCGTTGCGGCGGCAGCGCAGCGGAGGCAGCTCCACTCTGGCCACGAACCGCGCCATCAGACCGGCGTGCTCGGCGGCCAGATCCGCCGGGGGCGCACCGGTCACCGCCACCCAGCTGTTCGAGTCGTCCAAGGCGTGGGCCAGCCAGACGGCCAGGGGGGGCGAGAGCAGGTGGACCGACTCCACCGCGACCAGCCCAGGATGCGTGGCCAGCAACCGCTCCAACCGCGCGCACCAGTTGCCCTCGTCGGCCACCGGCACGTCGGCGGCGTCCACCAGGGCGACCGGCTCGTCCCCGGCCAGGTAGCGCACGCTGGTGGTCCGGCCGGTGCCGGGCTCGCCGGAGATCGATACCCGGCTCCGGGACAAGCGGTACTCCTGCAGTTCCCGCTCGACGGCCGCCGGCAGCACGCCGGCGGCGATGCGTTGCTTACGGGGAACCGGGCGGCGCGTGGCCTCGACGGGGAAGATCTCGAACAGCGCGCCCGAGGACCCGGCGATCCGCTCGACCCGGACGTCGACCATGGTGCCCGAGGCGAGCCGCAGCGGCTGTGGCGCGTGCCTGGTCGTCCCGGCTTGCGACATGAGTTCGCGGAGCAGCATGTAGTCGGCCGCGTCCAGGATTTCGGCAGCCGCGGCGCTCGCCAGCACCACGCCGTCGCCGAGCGCGAGAACCGGGGACGCGCGGTGCTGCGCGGCCTGGAACGCGGCGAACAGCCGCCGCTCGGCCTCGCGCGCACCATCCAGCAGCCGCCGCTCTATGTCGCCGACCGCACGGCGCAGGAACGGCCCCAGCAGCGGGGTCGACTCCCTGGCCAGGCAGGTTATGTCCAGCACGCCCTCGATGCGGCGGGTCACCGGGTGCAGGATCGGGTGGCCGTAGCACGTGAACTTCTTGAACGCATCGAGGTAGTGCTCGGGGCCGTGCACCGCTATCCCCTTTCGCAGCTCGAAAGGCGTGGCAATGGCGTTGGTCCCGGTGTTCTTCTCGACGAACCGGCAGCCCACCCCCATACCGATACCGTCGACCACACGCTCGACCGATCGCGTGCCGAACCGGCGACTGACGATGCGCGAGTCGCGGTCGGCGAGCACGACGCAGAAGCCGGTATCGGCCAGATGCAGGGCGATCTCGTCGAGGACCGGAGTCGCTGTGCGCATCAGGCGGCTACGCCGGTCGATGTCGGCGACCGTCAACCGGTCGACCGTCTGTGCCGGGTTGAGGCCGTAGAGCTCGGCGCGCCGCCACGACTGCGCGATCTCCGGCCGCGAGGGTTGCGCGCCCCGCCGGTCGTGCGTGACGTCGGGAGGCATCGACACTGTTCACCCCCGGTGTCCGGCCGTTTCGCCGCATTGTCGGGGGCCGGCCCGGGTATGTCGACACCCCTGTTCGGGGGTAATCTACAGGGCGCACCGCCACTCGT
>NZ_CAAAFT010000293.1:0-8137 GCF_900634765.1 Candidatus Protofrankia californiensis
CCGATCTGGTCGATGACGCCGCGCTTCTCGTCAGCGAAATGGTCACCAATGCGGTCATCCATGGCTTTGGTGATCCGATCCTTCGAGTCGATTTTACCGCGGGTCGACTGCGTGTGACCGTCGACGACCAGAACTGCGCCCTGATTCCTCGCCAAAGCAAAACGCGCGAGAAAGATGAGTGCGGTCGGGGTCTTATGTTGGTTGACGCACTCGCCCACGTTTGGGGTGTTGAGGCTACACCGACCGGTAAACGAGTGTGGTTCGAGCTGTGTGTTACGGAGGAACTGCCGCCCTCTTGAAAAGAGTAGAAAACTCGCGTTCGCGCGCCTCCTTGCATCCCGTCTCGCGCTGCCAGGCCGGAGGGCTACCGGCGGATCTTCAATCACGTGGGTGGCGCGGCCTTCTGGATGAGGCAACGGACAGTGACGAAAGCGGTCGCCAGGTAGAGATAGAACGGCACTGTTGCATTCGTCGATCACAGTCGATCTTCACCGCAGATCTTCCCGTCAGACGCGCTCATGTGCCCCGATCAGTGGGACTACCGGCCGGCCGGAGCCGCGTTGATGAGCCTCGGCGCCGGAAGACTTGCAGCCAAGATCCGCCGGTGCGCGCGAATGCAACAGTGCCATACGAACCGCTGTCCAGTTGTACCAGGTCCGACGATCACCTTCGGCGACGCCGGCAACCGGCCATCTACCCCGGATCTTTCGCGTGGTGGGCAGGCGGGGTTCCGCGATAACCGCCCACCGTTTTTGATGTTGAGTTGTGCCGGCGGGTCGTGACGGACTGGCCCGTTGTCGCGCGGGCGGTGCGCCGGTCCACGGCCGGTGTCCTTTAGGATGTGGGGGCACGCGGCCGCCCGCATGCGCCCCGGGGGCAGGGTTTGGCCGGCAGGCCGCCGGGGATGGGCACAACGTGTACGCCGCAGAGAATGCCGACCGGCTTGCGGTGGCGCGCGAACGCTTCCTGTCCGGCGACCCCGTGGGCAAGATCGTACCCGTTTCGATCAGACAGTCCTGGTTACGCTGTCAGACCCGCGGGCTACCTCCCAGCGCGCCCGACATCCGGTACGACGCGGACATCGACACGGACGGCGGGCTCGTGCACGCCGCCCGCCCGGTGCTCGACAACCTGGCGACCATGCTGTCCGGCATGGGGGCGTCGATGGTCCTCACCGACGCGCGGGCGACGGTCCTCCAGCGTCGAGCCGACGAGCCTGCGCTGATACGGGCTTTGGACTCGCTGTTGTTGGCTCCCGGCTTCGGCTTCTCGGAGCGGTTGACCGGTACCAACGGAATGGGCACGGCATTGGAGGAGCGGCGGTCCTGCTTCATCGTCGGCCACGAGCACTTCGCCGACTCGATGCAGTCGTTCGCCTGTGCCGGCGCGCCCATCAGGGACCCCCTCAGCGGCCGCATCGAGGGCTGTCTGGACGTGACCTGCCTGGCGAACAAGGCCAATGAGGCCATGCGCAGGATCGTCCAGGAATCGGTCAGAGCGATCGAACAGCGAATGCTCGATCAGGTCTCCGCCCGGGAGCGCGCCCTGCTAAGGGCCTTCTTCCGGTCCGCCCATGGCACACCCGAGCCCCGAACCCGCACGGCGGCGGGCCGGCCCGGCCCAGCGGCCACCGCGTCGACAGCGATTCCGGGGATGGTGCCGACCAACCGCCACGACCAGCTGCTGTTAATGGAGAAAGCGGCGGAACTGATCTCGGCCGGCAGGCCGGCCGTCGTCGAGGTGACGCTGTCCCGCGGGGGGACCGCCGTCCTGCTGTGCCGGCCCGTGGCCGGCACGTCCGGGGAGACCGGCGCGGTCGTCGAGGCCTGCCTCCCCAGCACGGGGCGTGTCCACCTCACCGATTCGACCTACCCGGTAGCGGTACCGGATGGGGGTGTGCCGATGCCGGAGAGCGGCCGGCGGGAACCGGCGGAGGCGGTGGGCAGGCAGCTGCTGCTCGCGGGCGAGCCGGCCGTCAGCCGGCTGGCCCTGGCCGCCCGGCGGCGGCTCGGGCTGCTTTGTGAAGCCGGTGTCCGGATCGGTACGACGCTCGACGTCCGCCGGACCGCCGAGGAGCTCGTCGAGATGGCGGTCGGGGAGGTTGCCGACGTCGTCGCGGTGGACCTCGCCGATTCCGTCCTACGCGGGGAGGGTCCGGTTGTCAGGGACGGTTCGCTGCGCCGCGTGGCGCGATCGGCCACCACCAGCGAACCTGGGCCCTTTTACCAGGTCGGGGAACTGGTCGCGTTCGCCCCGACCACCCCGCAGGCCCAGGCCGTCCTGACCGGGCAACCGGTGTTCGAGCCCGATCTGAGCACGGCAGTCAGCTGGCTGGTCCAGGATCCCGCCCGTGCCGGGGAGGTCATCGAGAAGGGTACCCGCTCATTGATCACGGTCCCGTTGCGGGCGCGCGGCGCCGTTCTGGGAGTGGTCAGCTTCTATCGAACAAAGCAGTCCGGCCCCTTTGAGGAAGACGACCTCAGTCTGGCCGAGGAGCTGGTCTCCCGAGCGGCGATGTCCATCGACAACGCCAGGCGCTTCACCGGGGAGCGCGCCCTGGCCCTCGCCCTGCAGCGCAGCCTGCTGCCCCGCACCCTGCCCGAGCAGAACGCGGTCGAAGTGGCGCACCGCTACCTGCCGGCGGAGTCCGATGTGGGCGGGGACTGGTACGACGTCATCCCGCTGTCGAGCCTGCGGGTCGCCCTGGTGGTCGGCGACGTCGTCGGTCACGGCATCCGCGCCGCCGCCACCATGGGTCGGTTACGGACCGCCGTCCACAACTTCGCCGTGCTGGACCTGCCACCGGACGAGCTGCTGACCCGGCTGGACGACCTGGTCGATCGGATCGACCAGGAGCAGGCCGCGGACGATGGGGACATCATCGGGGCCACCTGCCTGTACGCCATCTACGATCCGGTATCCCGCCGTGCAACCATGGCCCGCGCGGGGCATCCGCCGCCCGCGCTCGTCCATCCCGACGGGACCGTGGAATTCCCCGAGGTGCCCGCCGGACCACCACTCGGCCTCGGCGGCCAGCCCTTCGAGACGGCCGAACTCGACATTGCCGACGGCAGCCACCTGGTCCTCTACACCGACGGGCTGGTCGAGGACCGCGACATCGACATCGACGTCGGCCTCGGCCGGCTGGCCGCAGCCCTCGCCTGCCCCGCCGGCCGACCCGCGCAGATCTGTGACGCGGTGATGACCGCCGTACCGCCGGCTCACGCAGGGGACGATGTGGCCCTGCTTGTCGCCCGCACCCGCACCATCCCGACGAGTCAGGTGGTGCGCTGGGACCTCCCCTCCGAGCCGTCCGCGGTCCCGCGCCTGCGCGCCGCCAGCAGGAAGCAGCTGGCTGAGTGGAGCCTGGAAACCATGGCCTTCACCACCGAGCTCATCCTCAGCGAGCTGATGACGAACGCCATCCGGCACGCATCCGGGCCGATCGAGGTACGCCTCCTGCGGGACCGCACGCTGATCAGTGAGGTCTCGGACGCCAGCAGCACCTCCCCCCACCTGCGACGCGCCAGCGCCACGGACGAGGGCGGGCGGGGCCTCTTCCTCGTCGCCCAACTGGCCAGGCGTTGGGGCACCCGATACACCGACCAGGGGAAGACCATCTGGGTGGAGCAGGAGCTCAGCCGATGGTGAGTCCTCGATCTACGAACATGATGGTGCCGTCGGCGAGTTCCCCGGCCACCCCAGCATCACCGGGCCGAGGGCGGCGACCAGTATCGGGGACAGCTGCGTGCCGGGCGCGTTCACCGCGCCGACGGCGGTCAGCGTCTCGCCGTCGTGGGTGACATTGTCCGGGCGACATGGTCGACCCCTCCGTCGACCACCGGGGGATAACTGGCCGGACACCAAGCCCGGGTGGCTGGGCCTGAAAGGGCGCTGACATGGGCAGGTAAGCCGTTGAACACTGATGCTGATCAAACCTTCAGAACCGAAGGGCAAGTTGGACACCGTGACGGTGAACGGACCGGAGGACGTGCCGGACTGGGATGCCATCGGCTGGCGGACTCACGAGAGGAACGTACGGCGGCTGCGGCGGAGGATTTTCAAGGCGACGGGGGAACAGGACTGGGCCACGGTCCGGTCCCTGCAGAAGATTCGGAGTCGCGCCGGCGACGACAGCGTGGGTCGTGCTCGCGTTCACGCTGCCCACCGCGGCGCTGGCGATCCCGCTCGGTCGCCTGATGGACTAGTCGGACCCCCGGCGAGTCTTCCTGCTCGCCGTCACCGGCGTCGGCCTGACCAGCGTGCTCGCGTCGGCCGCGCCGACCTTCCCGGTGCTGCTGGCGGCGCGCGTGGCGCAGGGGGTCGCCGGTGCGACGGTGGCGGCCTACCTGCCGATCGTGGCTCGGGTCGTGGCGCCCGACCGGCGCGGCACGGCTGTCGGCTCGGTCGCCACGATGATGCCGCTCGGCACGATGGCTGGAACCACGGTCGGCGGTCTGGTCTCCGAGTCGCTCGGCTGACGGGCACTGTTCCTCGTCAAGCTCCCAGTCGTCGTGGCCGCGCTGTGGCTCGGCAGCCGCACGGTTCCGGGGAGCACGGCACCGGACGGTGACATGGCTTCCGACGGCGGCTTGGCGCGGGACCGACCCGCCAGGCCGGTCCCGCGCGAGGCCGTCCTCGCTGGTGGCGCCGTCACAGCGTTGCTGCTCGGCGTTGCGGGTCGTCGAGCAGCCCGCCGTTGCAGCTGTCGCACTGTCGGTCGCTGTCGTCCTCGGCGTCGGGTGGGCGAGGAAAAGGCCGCACGCCAATGGATACCCACTACCTCCGAACGGCCGGTCATGACCAGCCGTGATGAGGACTGGGGCCGGGTGCCTTTGGCGCCCATGTGCTCTACCTCCCGTTCACGACCCGATGAGCGGGCGACGGCCCAACTAGGTTCAAGTCATGAGCCGCTGATCAAGAGAGCGGGCCATGACGGATAGAGACTTGTACTGGTCAGTGTGGCGCTGTCTGAGTGAGGTAGGCCGCTGGCTGGTCAGGGCCTGTGGCCGGGACGGGGTCGACGGGGCTTCCGTCGGACACTTTCGCCGTCCGGCAGCGCGTGTGCGCTGTGCTGCCACGAGGTCCGGCTTCGCCAGCGGCCCCCTTTCGATCCGTGCATGTGGTTCTCCCACACACGGCTCCGACACCGTTCACCGCGAGGCATGCGCGGTCACCCACCGTGTCCGCCCAGAGAGGCGTAACACACCGAGCCGGGCGAGCCAGGCGCCGTTATGACGCCCGGCCCACCCCCAGCCAGGCTGGCCGTGCTTGTTACTGGCAAAGATGGCGAGTCGTAGGTGGACGTAGCTGTCGAGCGACGCCAAAGCCCGGGACGAGTTCCCCGCGGCGAAGTAACCCGACCAGCCGCGTAGAAGCAGATTGAGAACCCCTACCCGGTCCGCCAAGGACTTACCGACGAAACGTCGATCCGTGGCGTCGCGTATCCGCGCCCGGATTGACCGCATCGCCGCCGCCGACGGCCACCGCATCAGGTAGAAACGCCGCGGCTGTTTCCACGACCGCACCATATGATGATGCCAGCCGAGGAAGTCAAAGCCCTCACGCCCTTCCCGTAGGCATACGATCATGGTCTTGCCGGAATGCAACCGCAGCCCCAACCTTTCCAGGATGATGCCGATACGGCGGACGGCCTCGTGTGCCGCCTGTTCGGTAGCACACAACGCCACGATATCGTCGGCGTACCTTACCAGCACACCGACCCGCCGGCTCGACGCCGCCCATTCCTCGTCAAGGAAGTGAAGCGCAACGTTAGCCAGCAGCGGGGAAATCGGTGAGCCTTGTGGAGTCCCGGCCACGGTGTCGCGGATGACACCGGCCTCCAAGACTCCCACCCGAAGCCAACAGCGTAGCAGTTTCAACATCCGCCGGTCGGAAACCCGGCGGGCTACCTGACCCATAACCGCAGCGTGGTCCAGAGAACCGAAACAGTCCGCGATGTCAGCGTCAACCACCCACTGCCGGCCACGGTTCGCCTCGACCCGGATGACTTCACAGGCATCCGACGCGGACCGGCGCGGACGGAACCCGAAGCTCGACGGCAGAAAGTCAGCCTCGAACACCGGCTCCAAAACGATCTTCGCGGCGGCCATAGCGACCCGGTCCCGGACAGTGGGGATCGACAGCGGCCGGGTGGACCCCGGCTCGCGCTTCGGGATGTGCACCCTGCGCAGCGGCGCTGGTCGGTACGACCCGGCCCGCAACTCCCCCGCGAGGGCATCGAGGAACTCGCCTACCCCGGCGCGCTCGACGTCGTCGATCGACACACCGTCGACCCCGGGCGCGCCTCGGTTTGCACGCACGTCGCTCCACGCCCGCCACAACACGTCGCTGCGGGCAACATGGCAATACAAAGCATGGAAACGACGGGCGGGATCACGCTTGGCACTGCGGTAAAGCACACGCTGAAGAGCACGAACCGCATCCAGACCATCGGCCTGGCGGACGGACCTAGCCGTAACGGCACTCATCCGAATTCCTCCCTCCACCACTGCGCATCGATGAAGTAGGGGCCCTTCGCTCGGATCGGGTTATGTTGTCCCGACCCTCGAACGCTACTATTGCCCCCTCCGACTGCTTTCCGGCCACCTGTCATTTCCCGGGACCACCGGTTATAGACAGGTATGCTTCCCGGGCCGCAAGCCCCGGGGCCGGGTAGGCCCTCTCCAGTTCCCAGGACAACCCTCTGACCGTTCCACGCTCCTTACGCCGGGAGGTTCATAGGCATCCGCTCCAGGATCCCAGATGCCGTCCATGGCCTTCGCCCTCTAAGGCACGGGCTCGGCTCCTCCTTGCCCCGTCTCACGACGGGCGGTGCTAACGACGCTGCAAGCTTCGCTTCATGCTGCGGACCGGCCAGTTGCTCGCCCCCTCACAGGGACTTTGTCATTCCGCTTCGACGGCAGCCTCTCAACCGACGCCGGGAACCAGCTACCAGGGATCCTGACATCTCCCCGGACCGGGCTCACACCGGCTGGCTGCCCTGAGCTTATCGACCGGTTACACTCGTCTTCTCCTTCCCTTTCAAGGCGCCCGGTCTACTGGACGCACGCCTCGATCCACCGTCGGTTATGGCGGGTTGGGGGTGTCCTGAACGCGTAAATGCCTTCTGACCTGGGATGATGGTCTTGCTGAAGGATCCATCGGACCAGACCAAGAAGGCATCTACAAGATGAGATTGTTGCACGCCCCATCGAAGATCCTTTTCCGGTTCGACGATCCGAACCTCGACCTGGACCTGCTGCGCCACGGCGCGATGGGCCGGCTGTTCGGCGCCATCCGGGCGCCGTCGACGCTGGGCACGTTCCTGCGGGGCGTTCGCCTGGGGTCATGTTCGCCAGCTCGAACGCCTCGCCCGGGCGGTGACCGCCGCACTGCCCCGCCACGCGCCGGTGCTGACCGACGCCTCGACGTATGCCCTGGTCGACGCGGACTCCACGATCCGCCGCGTGTTCGGCTACGCCAAGCAGGGCGCTTCCTACGGCTACACCAAGGTCAAAGGGCTGCACCCGCTGCTCGCGGTCGTCTCGACCCCGACGTGTGCGCCCCTGGTGGTCGCCACCCGGCTGCGTGAGGGCCACGCGGCCGCCGCCCGCGGCGCCGGATCGTTCGTCGCCGAGTCACTCGCCGCCGCCCGCGCCGCGGGCGCGACCGGCCTTGCGCTGTTCCGGGCCGACGCGGCGTTCTACTCGGCGGAGGTGGTCGCCGCCTGCCGGCGCGCCGGCGTCCACTTCTCGATCACCGTGCGGCTCAACCCGGCGATCCGCCGGACGATCGCCACGATCGACGAGGCCGCCTGGACCCCGATCCACTACCCCCACGCGGTCTGGGACGACGACGAGGGCCGGTTCATCTCCGACGCCGAGATCGCCGAAATCGCCTACACCGCGTTCACCAGCCACCGCAAGAAGGAGCAGGTCACCGGCCGGCTGCTCGTCCGTCGGGTCCGCCGCCTCAACCCCGCCTCCGTCTCGCAGGGCCAGGGCGAGCTGTTCGCGGCCCATCGGTATCACGCCGCCTTCACCGACAGCACCCTGCAACTCGTCCAGGCCGAGGCCACCCACCGCGGCCACGCGTGTTGCCCGGCGTTGAAAATGCCGATGTTCGAGGCGTTGTG
>NZ_CAAAFT010000294.1:0-799 GCF_900634765.1 Candidatus Protofrankia californiensis
GCGCCAGTGGCTGGCGTTTCCGGCGGGCGCGAGCGCGGCGCCGCTGGTCGCCACCGTGGCCGACCGGTATCCGCTGGTCGATCTGTCCATCCGCGAGCCGGCGATCGAGGACGTCATAGCCCGGCTGTACACCTCGGGTACAGAGGATCCCTCAGATACGAGGAATTCCTCGGGTACAGAGGATTTCTCGGGCACGAAGAATCCCTCAGGAACGGAGGATTTCCCGGGTGCGGAAGATTTCTCGGGCACCGACGGGAACCGCCCCGTCCCCCGGCAGGGCGGGACCTCGGATACGGCAGCGTCACTATGACGACGAAACATGATGACAGTGGCACGACGCTGACCGGCACAATGATGACCGGCACAATGATGACCAGCGTGACAATGACCGAGGCCAGGGCCATGACAGCGGCACCACGGTGAGAGGGACGGTCACCACCTACCTCACGGTTGCCCGCTGCAGCGCCCGCCGGTACGCCTTCAAAGCGGCAGGCAGGCATGCCGCACCTGTTCCGCCGGTGACAGATGGCTTGGTTGTGGCGGGTTGCCCGTCACGCTGACCGTACCACCGAGCTAAGCTGAGATCGTCGTGGTCGGCGGGTTGCACAGTCGATCTGAGGGCATGCATCATGCATGCATGACGACCGTCGTGGTCCGCAACCTTCCCGACGACATCCACCGCAGGCTGCAGGAACGAGCCCGCGACGCGGGCCAGTCGTTGCAGCAGTACCTGACGGTCCAGCTCGCCCGGCTTGCGACGACCCCCACCCTGGACGAAGTGATCAATCGGATCACGACC
>NZ_CAAAFT010000294.1:1156-1867 GCF_900634765.1 Candidatus Protofrankia californiensis
CCCGCTACCCGGCTCGCCCGCTGCTCCGGCGAGCATTCGAGCTCCGGAACAACGTCACGCCCTACGACGCCTGCTACGTAGCGCTCGCCGAGAGCCTCGACTGCCCGCTTTACACGGCCGACGCCCGCCTTGCGAAGGCGCCCGGCCCGACGTGCCGCATAGAGCTTATTAACTGACTGCTCATCTTGGCTGACTGCCCAGCTTGTACCGTTCACCGACATTGAACTCGTGGGATAACCCGGCCAGAGAGCCAAAGGCAACGCGATCATGCCTCTGAACAGGGAAAATGTGGTTTACAATCTATAGGTCGCGAGGCCGCCGTGTGAATCGGCGCTGGTCAGGACGCCGACGGCCGGTTCGAGCCTCGTTTGACCCCGCCGCCTGCCATTCCGCGCTGCCACACGCAGATGTCAAGGCGACCGGCACGCTGATGAAGGCTGTTGGCGGAGGTTATGTGTATGTGTTACAGCCGGGCAAGGCTGAGCTGGGGCTGCTGCGTACGCCTTCACAGCGGCAGGCAGGCGTGCCGCAGGGTCCACACCACGCCTCCTGCGCGCCCGGACGTCAGGCGCCCGTGCAGGAGGGTGGTGGACAGCGGTGGGACGTCGATGCGCCAGAACACCTCCGAAGGCGATCGCATCGCTGTGACCAGCGCGGCGCGGACGACCGCCGGATGCGTCACAACGATCATGCTTTCCGGCTCGGACACCC
>NZ_CAAAFT010000294.1:2329-9752 GCF_900634765.1 Candidatus Protofrankia californiensis
GGGCGGCAAGCCAGCCCCCGACGCGGTTCACCAGGTCCGCGACGGACTCGCCGCCGTGCGGTGCCACGGTCGGGTCATCGGTCCAGGCACGCAGGTCCGAGGCGCTGATCTCCTCGAGCGAGCGTCCTGTCCAGGCCCCGACGTCGAGATCACGCAGGGCGGGATCTGGCGCGGCCGACAGTCCCAACGCTTGGGCTGTCTGGCGGGTACGCAACGAGAGGTCGCACAGGGCCCGCCCGGAACGCAGCGCCCGTCCGAAGGGTGTATGCGGTGTATGTGACGTGTGCGCTGCGGCTGCATCCGCGGCCCGACGCGCTTCGGCGTCGTCGATGGTGTCGTCGTCGACGCCGAAGCGCGCCGCTCGTATGGCAGCAGTCCGGGCGTGGCTGACCAGGGTGAGGCGCAGCGGTTCGCCCGCGCTCACGCCCCGCTGGCGACCGGCGATCCGCCCGAGGAGGCCACGGGACGCTCCCCCGCCAAGGTTGGCGCGGGGGCTGGCGTCACGGCCGGGACGGCACGGTTGGCGCGTTCTGTCAGGGCTCCGAACAGCAGCCCGACCGTGGCCCACACCGTCGCGTGGATCGTCAGCGAAGCGATCCGGAACCGCCACAGCACGTCCGCCGGGAAGCCTTCCGGTGTCTCGTCCACGCCCGGTAGGACGTAGTACGCAAGGCCGACGACCACCAGGCCGCCGGCCGCCGACAGCAGCGCCGCATCCCAGCCACCGAACCTGGGGGCGAGTCGCCTGGCGGCCACGCAACCGCCGATGACCACAGCCAGCGAGATCAACATCATGCTGAAGTACAGGCTGGTGCGCTCGCCGATCGTGTCAGGGTTTCCGACCGCCGGCGGGTTGGCCGGGTACTTCAGGTCGGGCAGCAGGTACACCCCCACGAAGCCGGCAAGGGCCACCAATCCCGCGGTCGCGCGGGCGCGCAGGGCACCCAGCCGGCCCTGCGCACAGGCGTAGGCGAGGGAGAACAGCCCACCGATGGCGACCCCGAACACCAGCAGGCCGGTGAACAGGCCGATCGTGCTCTGCACCGTCCGGGACACCGGCTCCGGCTCGTGAGCGGTCTGGGCCACCTCATGGGCCGACTCGAACGCGATCGCGTGGCCGACCTGGCTCTCCCCGAGAATCTTCGCGACGACGAAGGCGAGGACGGCGGCGACCACGCCGACCAGCATCCCGCGGATCAGCAGTGTGCGAATCATGTCGCGCCCACTCAGTGGCAGGGGAAGCCGAGCAGGTGACGGGCGTCGTGTACGAACTCGTGGACATTGCTGCCGCCCACGATCGACATCGCGCCCTGCTCCGCGCCGACGAAGTAGAGCAGGACCAGCGCCAGAATCGATCCGAAAATCGCGAACGGAGCCAGCTCGCTCAGCGGGATCGTCGGCAGCGGCGCGGGAACGGCCGGGGCGTCCAGGACGCTTGGGTGTGCCATGACGGGACCTCCACAGGAATCACGCGTTCCACTCGGGCAGGACATGTCCGGCGATGGGTCTGACTTCCGGACGTCGCCCTCTTGGGACGACGTTGGTAACAGTGGCGCGACCGCGCCGGATTCACACCGGCTTCCATCGACTCGAAACAGTTTGAGGGAATCAGCAGCCGACCCCAGAGTCAAGCCTGATCAGTCATTCGGGCGCTCCCGGCAACCGGCGACATCCCGCCGCACCCGTTATGCCCCGGATTACAGCGATTAGGAACGACGGAGATCTCCCTCCCGGCGCTCGCACCCGCACAGAACAGCGAATGGCGCACCTCGGGCATGCACTCCCGAAGCCCGAGCGGATACCAGCTGGATGGTAGGCTTCAACCATGATCACTACCATTGACATGGCAGGACGGCTGGTAGTTCCGAAGGCGCTGCGGGACCGCATGGGCCTGAAGCCGGGCACCCAGATCGAGCTCGAGGAGCGTGACGGTGAGCTCACCCTGCGACCGGTCGGGCCCAGGGCTGTGGCCGTCGAGCGCGACGGCCGCGTCGTTCTCACGACCAGTTCGCCGGCACCACCGCTGGACCACGAGGAGCTGCTCCGCATAATCGACGAGTCGCGCACATGGCCTCGCTGATCGTGACGGCCGACACGAGCGTGGTCGTACCCGCGCTCGCGGACTGGCACCCCGAGCACAAAAGATCCCTGGGACTTGTGCGGGACGTCCGCCGGCTACCCGGGCACGTTCTGATCGAGACCGTGTCCGTCCTCACCCGGATGCGCCATGGCGTCGCAAGCCCGATCGCCGAGGTTGTCCTAGCTCTTGCACAGGACTTCCCCGACGAGCCGCTCACGCTGGACCCCGGCGGCTACCGCCGGCTTCTGACCACGTTCGCCGCTACCGGCATTGCCGGCGGGCGGGTGTACGACGCCCTTGTCGGGGCAAGTGCCGCCGCGGCTGGTGCACGCCTGCTGACGGCGGACCGGCGGGCTCTTCCCACCTATGCCGCGGTGGGAGCGACCGCGGAACTCGCCTTCTGATCGCTCCTCCCGCCTGCCGGGGTCACCGGTGAACCCACGTTGCTGAACCCACATTGCTGAACCCACGTGGCGAGCGACGGTACGCAGGTCCCTCCGCCGGATGCCGAAGTTCCCGGGCGCGCACATCCATCCGGTATCTTTTCGCACCTGATAATCCGGGACGTTCGCCCTGTTCTCACCGGCCGGCCCGGGGCCTAGATTGGTCGAGGGCCCGGCTTTGAAATATGGGCCGGCATTTTTCAGCGGGTTCACCGTTTCACGACGGCTGGTTTCACGATAGGTCGGTTTCACGATGGCTGGAAGCCGGCCGCGGCAGCAGCACACGAGGGCCGGCAGCGCCAGGTCCGTCCATCGCGGAAGACTTTCCCAGCAGCCCGGGGACTTGGGCCGCGGGCAACGCAGAAGAAAAATGATAGCGCCGCCTTCGGCCCGCCCGGACGCTCGACGCGTCGCGGTGACGAGCAGGTGACAGGAGGAAGAAGCGGTGAGCGACCAGACGTCCGAGGAACAGCCACTGCATGTGCGGGGCCGGGACGCCGTCATTGCCGATTCCACCGGCGTGCGGTGGCGTGACGGCGCACCGCCGGACTACAGCCGTTCGAAGGAGACGATGCCCCGGGAACGCACCCACCAGCACGCCGAGGGCTCTCTGGCCGACATCGTCGAGCGCGTGGTCCAGGTGTTCGAGATGGAACTCTCGCACAAGAAGGACCCGGCCGAGTGGGTCAGCATGGTCACCGACCAGTTGCGCGTCCGGGTGAACGGCGGCCCCGCGGCCACTGCCGTCGATCTCGCCGAAAGGGGCAGCTACAACGTTCTGATCGGCGAGAACCCCTACTACTCGGCGAACGACGAAACTTTCGAGTCCTCCCACCGCGTGTTTCACGAAGCATTTCCCGGCGGCTTTTTCTGGGAGGTGCTGGAAGTCTACTCACCGCCACCCGTGATCACATTTAAATGGCGCCACTGGGGTACCTTCAGCGGACCTTACAAGGGGTTGCCCCCGACCGGCGAACACATCGAGATCTTCGGTGTCACCGTGGTCCGATGCACCGACGACCTCAAACTGGTCGAGGTCGAGAACTTCTACGACAACACCGCCTTCCTCGGCCGGCTCGCGGGCAACTACCCACTCTGAGATAACAGGATGTGAGATTTCGGGCGCGGCATGCAACTCCACTCATGCCGCGCCCGTCGACACCGGTCCACGTCCACCAATACGGGTCCTCGTCCACCAACACCGGTCCACAGGGACCAACTGTCCGGCTGATGTCAGGCCGTGACCGGGATGTGGGTCCAGCCGCGTTGGACGAATGCCGGACGCCGCACGGGAATGCCCGCCAGCCTCAGGCGCGGGAAGCGTTCGATCAGGCAGCGCATGGCGATCGCCACCTCCACCCGGGCCAGCGGCGCGCCCACACAGAAATGGACACCGCCGCCGAAGGCGATGTGCGGGTTCGGCTCCCGGCCGATGTCGAACTGGTCGGCCCGCTCGAACACCTCGGGGTCCCGGTTGGCCGAACCGAGCAGGGCGGCGATCCGCTCCCCCGTCCGGACGACGACTCCGCCGATCTCGACGTCCACCATCGCGGTCCGTTCGAAAAGGTGCAGCGGCGAGTCGAAGCGCAGGAACTCCTCGGTCGCGGTCGCGGCGAGTTCCACCGGACGGTCGGCCAGACGCCGCTGCTGGTCGGGATGGTTCAACAGTGCGACCATCCCGTTGCCGAGACAGTTGACGCTGGCCTCGTGCCCGGCGTTGAGCAGCACCACGACCGTGGCGACCAGCTCGTCCTCGCTGAGCTGCTCCCCCTCCTGCTCCGCCTGAACCAGATGGGTGATCAGATCGTCCTGGGGGACGCGACGGCGCCGTGCTGCGAGTTCCCGGACGAAGGCGTCGAACTCCGCCGCGGCAGCGCGGGCGGCAGCCTCCGCGGCGGGAGTGCGTCCGTACTCGTTCATCTTCATCATGGCCGCCGACCACGGGCGCAGCAGGTGCCGGTCGCCGTCCGGGATGCCGAGCAGCTCAGCTATGATCATCACCGGCAGTGGTTCGGCGTAGTCGGCGATCAGGTCGAACCGCTCGCCGTCCCGGCTCCTTTCCTCCACCCCGTCCAGGAGGCCCGCGCACAGCTCCTCGATGTGTGGACGCAGCCGCTCGATGTTGCTACGGAGGAACGCCTTGCCGAGCAGCCCACGCAACCGGGTGTGCTTGGGCGGCTCGCAGCCAAGGACCGAGTCGCACTCAAGCTGGTTGAACAGCGCCCACAGGTCTTCGGGCTGTCTCGGCGGGTGGATCCTGCCCAGTGCGCGATGGCGCACCACCGCGTCGGCATCGCGGTACCTGGCGGCCAGCCACATCCCGAGCTGTTCGCTCCACAGGGGACGGCCAACCGCCCGCAGCTCGGCGAAGACCGGATACGGGTCATGGACGAGATCGGGATCGCGGGGGTCGAAACAGCCTGCGCCACCATAGGACCGGCGGGACGGGACCAACACTCGCTCCTTCCGGGACGGGGCACCACCCCCCACCATCCCGACTATCGAACCAGTGCCGGCGGGCGCGCAGCGGGCAGACCGGCGCCTTTCCCGGCACCGCGCATGCGCGGTTGATCACATCAACCGGACAGCCCCGCGCGCGACGCGCGGCAGCGCCGCCCCAGGATCTGGCTCCGGTCCCCGAAGGAAGCCCCACCGCCCCCGAAGCAAGCCACTAGCCCTGTCCCCCTGTCCCCTGTTCCCCTGCCCCGGCCAGGCCCGAAGGATGTGGATGCGGTGCTGTTGTGCCAGCAGCGGATCCACATCGTTTTCCGTGACGGGTTACCTTCACCATCGCGGCGAAGCCCCCGACTCGCCCCGATCCCTTTCCTTACCGATCATCGTTAGATGATCGGTAAGCTCCGAACCGCGGCCCGCCCCTCCGCCACCGTCCCGAAGGAAGCCCGGGGGATGCTCCAAAGAAAAGCTGGAGGTGCCCGGGAGACTTCGGGTCAGCGGAGGGTACGCAGCCAGTTGGCGAGCAGGTGCGCACCCGCGTCCCCGGACTTCTCCGGGTGGAACTGGGTGGCGCACACCGGACCTCGCTCCACGGCCGCGGCGAAGGGCTCGCCGTGCTCGGCCACGGTGTCCCCGGACTCGGGCTCAGCCTCGGCCGCATACGAGTGGACGAAGTAGAAACGGGTGTCCGCGGGCAGACCGTCGAAGAGCACCGTCCCGACCGGCGGTGTCACGGTGTTCCAGCCCATGTGCGGCAGGACCGGCGCAGCCAGGCGCCGTACCCGCCCGGCGAGCACGCCGAGCCCGCGGGTCCGCACACCGTGCTCGTCCCCGAGGGTGTATAGCACCTGCATCCCCACGCAGATCCCGAGGACCGGACGCCCCTGGGTGACCCGCTCGTGGACGACCGGCGCCGCGCCGACCGCGTCGATCCCCGCCATGCACGCCGCGTAGGCGCCCACCCCGGGTACCACCAGACCGTCCGCGGCCCGGGCGGCGGCCAGGTCGGCCGTCACGGTCACCTCTGCACCGACCCGGGCCAGCGCCCGCTGGGCGCTGCGCAGGTTCCCCGACCCGTAGTCGAGGACGACCACCCGTGGAACGGTCACACCACGCCCCTGATCACACCACGCCCGGTGACCACGGCACGCCCGGTGACCACGTCAGGCCTGATGATCAGGCCATGCCCGGTAGCCACGGCACGCCCAGTGGCCACGGCACATCCAGTGGCCACGGCACATCCAGTGGCCACGGCACGCCCGGCGACCACGCCATACTCTGCGGTCACAGTGGATCCCCGGTCACAGCACGCCCTTGGTGGACGGCACCCCGGCCACCCGCCCGTCGAGCGCGACCGCGTCCCGCAGCGCCCGCGCGACCGCCTTGAACTCGGCCTCGACCACATGGTGGGCGTTACGACCCGACAGCACCCGCACATGCAGGGCGATCCGCGCCGACGCGGCGATCGACTCGAAGACGTGCCGGGTCAGCGTCGTGTCGTAGGTACCGATGAGCTCGATCAGCTCCGGCTCGACGACCACGCAGTACGGCCGGCCGGAGAGGTCCACCGCCGCCTGCACCAACGCCTCGTCGAGCGGCACCAGGGCGTCCCCGAACCGCCGGATCCCGGTCTTGTCACCGAGTGCCTCGCGCAGCGCCTCACCAAAGGCGATCGAGGTGTCCTCGACCGTGTGGTGGGCGTCGATGTGCAGGTCACCGCGGGTGCGGATGGTGAGATCGAAACCCCCGTGCTTGCCGAGCTGGCTGACCATGTGGTCGAAGAACGGAACGCCGGTGAACGACGACGACACACCCGCCCCGTCAAGATCCAGTTCGACGACGACATCCGATTCCAAGGTCTTACGCTCTATGCGGGCTGTGCGGCCCATCCTCGTCATCCCTTCCCGGTGTCGGGCAGTTGAGCGGCGGGCGCCTGGCCCCCGGGCACCTGGCCCCCGGGCACCTGGCCCCCGGACGCCTGGCCCCCGGGCACCGGGGCACCGGACGCCTCAGCGGGGGACGCCAGCGTCGCGGTCCCCTCGGCCAGCAGCGCGCGGGTCGCCGCCAGGAAGGTGTCGACCTCGCCTGGCAGACCGGCGGTGACCCGCAGCCAGCCGGGAAGGCCGACGTCCCGGACAAGCACGCCCGCGTCGAGCAGCCCCTGCCACGCCACCCGCTGGTCGGTGAACCGGCCGAACAGGACGAAGTTCGCGTCGCTGGGTGCCACCGCGCATCCGGCATCGGTCAGCTCGACCACCAGCCGGTCACGCTGCGCCTTCACCGCCTCGACCGTGGCGAGCAGCTCGTCGGCATGCGCGAGTGCCGTACGCGCAACCGCCTGCGTGAAGGTCGACAGATGGTACGGCAGGCGCACCAGCTGCAACGCGTCGATCACAGCCGGGTGCGCGGCGAGGTAACCGATGCGGGCACCGGCGAGCGCGAACGC
>NZ_CAAAFT010000294.1:9777-14468 GCF_900634765.1 Candidatus Protofrankia californiensis
CGTACGCCTCGTCCACGACCACCATGCCAGTGCCGGTCTCGCCGACCGCCGCGCACGCGGCCACCACCACCTCCACCGGCAGCGCGGTGCCGGTGGGGTTGTTCGGCGACGTGAGGAAGACCAGGGACGGACGGTGCCGGTGGATCGCCTCGGCGACCGCGGACGGGTCGAGGGTGAAGTCGGGCTCGCGACGCTCACCGACCCATCCGGTCGCGGTCGCCACCGCGATGAGCCGGTGCATCGAGTATGAGGGTTCGTATCCGAGCGCGACCCGGCCCGGCCCACCGAACGCCTGGCACAGCTGCTGGAGCACCTCGTTCGACCCGTTCGCCGCCCACACCTGGTCGGTGCGCAGACCGAAGCCGGCATCCGGGGTCAGGTAGTAGGCGAGGTCCGCGCGCAGCGCCTCGGCCTGGCGGTCGGGGTAACGGTTGGCCTCGGTGGCGGCGAGAGTCGCGGCCTTGCCCAGGGCGTCCACCAGCCCGGCCGACGGCGGGTACGGGTTCTCGTTGGTGTTGAGCAGCACCGGGACGTCGAGCTGCGGTGCGCCGTAGGGCACCATGCCGCGCAGGTCGTCACGCAGCGGCAGCTCGTCGAGGGTAGGCGAGCGCACCGAGCGTCCACGGCCCTCGGGCGTGGGTCGAGTGCCGGCCGCAAAGCCTGATCCTGTCGTGGTCATCGCAAACGCACCTCCACCGCGTCGACGTGAGCGGTGAGATCCTCGGCGCCGCCGAGCGCGGCAACCCGGGACGCCACCTCGGCGAGAGCGTCGCGGTCACACTCCACCACGTGAACCTGCCGTTGGAACACCGACACCGAAAGACCACCGCTGTGACGGGCGGTACCGCCCGTCGGCAGGACGTGGTTCGAGCCGGCGAGATAGTCGCCCAGCGACACCGGCGCCCACGCCCCGACGAACACGGCCCCGGCATTACGGACCCGGGCGGCGACGGCGGCGGCGTCCACGGTCTGGATCTCCAGGTGTTCGGCGGCCCAGGCGTTGACCACCACCAGGCCCGCGTCGACGTCGTCGACCACGGCCACCACACCCTGACCGGCCAGTGCCGTCTGCACCCGCTCCCGGTGGCGGGTCACCGGAACCTGCTTGCCGAGCTCGACCTCGACCGCGTCGAGCAGCTCGGTCGACGGTGTGACCAGCAGGCAGGCAGCCATCGGATCATGCTCGGCCTGGGCGATCAGGTCGGCCGCGACATGGGCGGGATCCGCGGTGTCGTCGGCGAGGATCGCGACCTCGGTCGGGCCGGCCTCGGCGTCCACCCCGACCAGGCCGCGCAGCAGCCGCTTCGCCGCGGTCACGTAGATGTTGCCCGGCCCGGTCACGACGTCCACCGCCGGGCAGCTGGACGTCCCATGGGCGAACATCGCGATCGCCTGAGCTCCGCCCGCGGCGTAGACCTCGTCCACGCCCAGCAGCGCGCAGGCGGCGAGGATCACCGGATGCGGCAGGCCACCGAACTCCGCCTGCGGCGGCGACGCCAGCGCGAGGGAGCCGACCCCGGCCTCCTGCGCCGGCACAACGTTCATCACCACGCTGCTCGGGTAGGCGACCCGTCCGCCCGGCACGTAGAGGCCGACCCGCTCCACAGGAATCCAGCGCTCCGTCACCCGGGTCCCCGGCGCCACGTCGACGGTCACCGGTTCGCGGCGCTGCGCCCGATGCACGAGCCGGGTCCGCCGGATCGCCTCCTCCAGCGCGTCCCGCACCTGCGCGTCGAGGCTGTCCAGCGCGTCGGTCAGCGCGTCGGGGGCAACCCGCACCGCGCCCGGCCGCACCCCGTCGAAACGCTCCCCCGCGTCGAGGACCGCGGCATCCCCCCGGTCGCGTACGTCGTCGCAGACAGGACGGACCGCCTCCAGCGCGGCGTCGACGTCCAGCGCGGCGCGGGGCAGCAGCCTGCGCAACTGCGGCGGCGACGGCAGGCTTCCACGCAGGTCGAGCTTTCTCAGCACGACGATGAGCGTATCGGTACACGCACCCGACCCGTCGATCTCCACAGTGTCGACGGCACGGCCCACGCCGGCAGGACCCGCTGAGACCACCGGATACGGTAGGAACGCCTTCCTACCGAGCGCTACGGTAAGACCATGAGCGCACGCAAGCTGTCGATCTCAGTGCCACCCGAGGTCGAAGAGACGATCAAAGCGGCAGCCGCGGAAGAGGGCAAGCCGGTATCCGCATGGCTGGCCGAGGCCGCTGTCGAGAAGGCCCACCTCGCCGCCCTGCACACCGCAGGCCGGGCCGCCGCCCGGGAACTGGTAGCCGAGTACGAAAACGAGCACGGCGAGCTACCCGAAGAGTCCCGGCGGCGCGCCCACGCGTTCCTGACGGAGGCCGGACTGCTCGACGACGAACCGTGGCGGGCAGCCGGATAATGCCCGCGATCGTCTACGACACCGGTGCGCTGCTGGCCGCCGAACGACGCAGCCCCGACATCCTCGCCCTGCACGACCAGCTGACCGCCGCCCGCATCCGCCCGATCGTGCCCGTGGTGGTCCTCGCCCAAGCCTGGCGCGGCGGCCCCCAGCACCAGATCTCCCGCCTGCTCAAGGGCTGCGACATCCGCCCCGACGACGAGCGCACCGGCCGCGCCGCCGGCATCGCCTGCGGCAGCTCACACACCGCCGACGTCGTGGACGCGATCGTCATCGCCACCGCGGTCCAGTACCAAGCCTCCGTAGTCACCAGCAACCCGGACGACCTGAACCACCTCGCTGACTCCATAGGAATCAAAATCCGCCTCTTCACCGTCTGACCAACCTCAAGCGCGGTATTCCGTGGCATCTGTTTGGATCATTGACCGGGCCTGGTCAGGAGTTGTTGCACGGTCTTGGTCAGGTCGGTGATGTCCACCTCGAGGACGGTGGAGCGGTCCCGGGTACGGACCTCGACCGCACCCTCGGTGAGACGGCGACCCGCGACGACCTGGACGGGGCATCCGATCAGGTCGGCGTCGGCGAACTTGACGCCGGCTGATCCAGGACGGTCGTCGACGAGGACGTCGAGTCCTTCGGCCTCCAGCGCGGAGGCAACGGCGTCGACAGCCTCGGCGTCGATGTTCTTCCCGAGGGGGACGACCTCGACGTCGTAGGGGGCGAGGCCGGCGGGCCAGCGGATCCCGCTGTCGTCATGGTGCTGTTCGATGACAACGGACAGGATGCGGCTGATCCCGATGCCGTAGCAGCCCATCACCATCGGCGCGTCCTTCCCGTTCGCGTCGAGGTAGCGGGCGTCCAGCGCCTGTGAGTACCTGGTGCCGAGCTGGAAGATGTGTCCGACCTCGACCGACCGGTCAATCGCCAGCGGACCGCTACCGTCCGGCGAGGGGTCACCGGCCTGGACGTTGGTGACGTCGGCGAACCCGTCCGGAACGAAGTCGCGGTCGAGGTTATCTCGGTCGCCTCATGGCCTCGGTGGAACCCACCGGTTCTCCCTTCAGGCAGACCTGTGAACGTTCCGTCCAGTTCTTGAGCATCCCCGCCCTACGGCAGGCGCGGCCTACGGACCGATCTCTTCCAGATCGTCGCCGCGCTCACCCGTGTCGGTCGGCTCGGAGTCGGCGGGATCCTGGTCGGCCATCCGGACAGTTCAAGCAGACTATTCACACACAAGATCTTCTTTAGGGAGATATTCCCACATGAGAACTATTGAGTAGGGTCGACGTCGGAACGACGTCCGTCGCGCCCAGGGAGGAACCGAGCATGTCCACCATCGCCATCGTCGGAGCGGGACCCGGTCTGGGTCTGTCGATCGCCCGCCGCTTCGGGAAGGAGGGCTTCACAGTCGCCCTCGTCTCCCGCAGCCAGGGCAGGCTCGACGACCTGGTCGGGCAGCTGGAGAAGGACGGCATCACGGCGGCCGGCTTCGCCGCCGACATCCTCGACCGCCCCGCGCTGACGGGCGCACTGCACAGGGCGACTGAGCGCTTCGGCCCCGTCGACGTGCTGGAGTTCTCTCCCGCCCCGAAGCAGGCCGACGACCCGGCCCTGACCCCGGTGAGCGCGCTGGAGGTGAACGTGGAGAACATCCAGCAGCAGATCGACTACTACGTCTACGGCGCCGTCACCGCCGTCCAGGCGGTGTTGCCTGCGATGATCGAGCGTGGCTCCGGCACGCTGCTGTTCACCACCGGTGCCTCGTCCGCGCTGGTCTTTCCGCAGATGGGCAACGTCGGCATCGCCAGCGGGGCACTGCGTAACTGGGTGCTGGCTCTGAATGCCACCCTCGCTGACAAGGGTGTCTATGCCACCCATGTGCCACTGGCGACCTGGATCGGCCAGGGCGGTCCGGAGACACAGCCCGACACCATCGCTGAGACCTATTGGGACCTGTACATCAAGCGGGACGAGGCCGAGCGGCTGTACTCCACCCTCTGATGCCCTTTGACTGATGCCCTTTGACCAGGACGACCGTGCGCAGAATTTCACCGGCCAACGCCAGTCCGCGGTCGCCGTACTCGGTCTGGGACGCAGCAGCGAGCATGCCGCGATACTGACAGATCAGTGGCGGCCTCTCGACCCATTTTTTCCGCTTACAGGCCGCTGGTGTCGGTGTCAGGGATGCAGACCCAGGAGCGCCGCCGCGGCACGGCAGCCGTGACGGGTGCATCAGGACGTCGGCGCTGTCGACCGCCTGGTCGACGGCGCCGGGCAGCCGGCCTTCGTACCGGTCG
>NZ_CAAAFT010000295.1:0-2103 GCF_900634765.1 Candidatus Protofrankia californiensis
GAGCAGGTCGCCGTCGAGAACGGCGTCGCCGTGCTGGCGATCGGCCTCGGGGCGTTCGAGTTCCGCCCGGTAGGACACGGAGAGGACTCCCCGGGGCGCCCGCAGCAGGTGCAGGCGTCCGCCGTGCGGTGCAGCCAGTTCGGCCGGTCCTACGAGTGACGTTCCCTCCGTCGCCATGTCGAGCCGTTCGGCGTGTACCCGGAGCCCGCGGGCGGCAGCGACCTGGAGTGCGATGTCCGCGGGTTCCCGGACGTCGAAGGCGAGGTCGCAGGTGACCACCCTCCCGGCGTCGGCGGGAGGGATGCGCGTCCGCTGGTCGTCAGGCTGCGGGGCGGTCATTCCGATGGTGCCGCGCTGGCGTCGTGCAGGATCTGGCCGGGCGGACCGGCCAGCCTGCCAGCGGCAGCCAACCGGAGCACCTCGTGTGCCGGTCCGGCGGCGGCGTCGGGAGGGATCACGAGAAGGCGGATCCGCGGCCGGGTTCCGTCGCCTACCGTGACCACGTGCGGGTCGAGGGTCCGAAACCAGCTGACCCGCAGCGTCGGCCGGCCGGGTTGCGTGAGCCGGTCGGGGATGTCAGTCCAGGTATCACCGTTGACCGAAACACGGGTGATCGTCTCGTCGGCAGTCGTCAATGCCGTGACGAGTCCAGGAAGCTCGTTGGCCAGAGTCAGGGTTCGTGGCCACCAGCCGCCGTCGAAGGATCCCTGGCCGCGGAGCGGGGTCAACGACAGGCGTGGTACGTCTCCACGGACTCTGGAGGTCGGATCGGCCGGTCGTGTACGTGTGCCTGTGGGTTGGGGACGGAGCCGGGTGGGAGCGCCGCCGTCGTCGTCGAACCGGGCAAGGTCGACCCGGTCGAGAGGGGAAATCATCTGGCTCGTCGTCATGACGGCCGCCTAACCCCGACGGCGAAAACCGCCGGATGGCCATGACCGGAACGACGCCGACCTTCGTGCCGACGTTCGTGAATTTCCGGCCTGCTTAAATTATGCCATGCCCTGCACCTGCACGCGCGATGGCGAGGTAGATCTTCGTCTACGCGCTGGTGGACGCCGACACCGGGACCGTCGGCCAGGCACAGGTATCCACCACCACGCCGAGCCCAAAACCTTCGACCAGCAAAAAGAGTAAGGTTCACGGATATAAGGAAGTCGACTTGCCGGAACGTCGCCGGAGGTTTTCACCCGAATTTCGTGTTGAAGGCGGTCACGCTTATGTTCGAAATACCTGGTCTGATCGCGCCGGTAGCCGGATGAAGGTCGCGCTGCTCGCGCCGGTGGCGTGGCGTACCCCGCCGCGGCATTACGGTTCGCGGGAGAAGATTACCAGCCAGCTCGCGGAGGGTCTGTCGAGCGTGGAGTGGACGTCACCCTGTTCGCGACGCTGGGATTCGCGAACGGCCGGCGCGTTGGAGGGGGTGTGCCCGCACGGGTATGCCGAGGATCCTGTGCTCGACGACGCGTGGGTGAGGCGCTGCACGTGGCGCACGCGCTGATCCGGTCGGGCGAGTTCGACGTCGTGCACCACCGTCTCGACTGGCTGCCGCTGGCGTTCGCGGCGCATGTCCGGGCGCCGATGGTGACGACCGTTCATGGTTTTTCGGACCCGTGGATCGTCCCGGCGTACGCGCGGGCGGCGTCGGCGTATGTGTCCATCTCCGACGCCGACCGCCGCCCCGAGCTGGACTATTAAGGAGAAATTTTTGATCTGGACTGATCACCAATGAATATAGGACAACCTGGGTGCGCGGAAGATTCCCCTTATGATCTCCGGGGAATCTCGTAGATGCTCCAGCGCTGCAACCGCCCGAGAATACAGGTCCCCCGCGTCTTTGATCGATGCCCTCCCGAGCGTGTCATGTTTGACGTTTTTCCACACCAGCTCGTCGGGGTTGAGCTCGGGCGAATAGGTCGGCAGGAAGAACAACGTCAGTCTCCCGTCGCTGTCCTCGGCGAACTGCCGAGTCTTCCTGGAAACATGGTAGGTGGCATTGTCGAGAATCAGGAAGACCTTCTTCCCTCCGGCATCGGCCAGCAGCTTGGCACAGAAATCGATGAGCCTTTTCCATCTTGTTTTCTAGCGGCTGTCGGTCTCCAGGAC
>NZ_CAAAFT010000296.1:0-2098 GCF_900634765.1 Candidatus Protofrankia californiensis
CATACGGATTGGTACTGCGTGATACGGATTGGTACTGCGTGGTACTGCGTGGTACTGACTGATCCTGGACATGACGTGGATACGATCATCCTGGTGGATGGTAGTGGGCGGAGATATGTGACCTTGTCGTTAAAACGGAGCTGACAGATAGCTCGTGTGTTGATAGTTGGCTACAGCCGATCTCCGAGTCTCAGCCGGCGGTGGGCCTCACGCGCACGCTCGTCGGCAACCGAGGCGCCGTAACGGCGCAGCATGGCCGGGGACTGCCACCCCATGTTCCGCATGAGATCGGTCTCCGCTCCCCCGGCTGCGAGCCAGGTGTGAGCGGCGGTGTGGCGGAACTGGTGCGGGTGCAGACCGGGGATACCAGCGGCGCTCCCCCTGCGCCTGAGCATCTGATTGATCCCGTTCGCGGACAGCGGTCCGCGGCCCTTCTCGGCAAGCCATAGGTGCGGGAGCTTCGCCTGACGGTCGCGGGACCGCAGACGCACGTACCGTTCGAGCGCGATTCCGGTCTTGGAGCCGAACGGCACGGCGCGGGCCCGGCGGCCCTTCCCCACGACGTGGATCACGTCCTGCTTGAAATCGACGTCGTCGACGGTGAGGCCCGCGACTTCAGCGCGGCGCCCCCGGTGTCCATCAGCAGCCTGATGATCGCCTCATCGCGGCGTGAGACCAGGTCACGTCCAGCGCATCCGGCAAGCAGCGCTTTGATCTGCTCGTCTGTGACGACGGGTACGGGCTGTTCCGGGACGACGGGTGGTTTCATCCGGTCGAGCGGTGAGCGGTGAGCGGTCGAGATCCTCCTCATCGGCGAGCCAGGTCCCGAACTGCTGCAATGCCCGGAAGACGATCGATACGGTTGCCGGCTTGTGGGTGGTCGCGTAGTCGGCGAGGAACGCCTCGACGTGGGACCGTTCCAGCTCTGCCGGGTCGGTCGGACCATCGTGGGCGGCCAAGTGCTCGACGAGCTGTCGGCCGGCGCCGAGGTAGAGCGCGATGGATCGCGGGGACATGGTCCGGGACTCCAGTGAGCGGCCCCACTGGCGTAGCAGTGACCCCCACTGGCCATGGTCAACTGTCGTCATGATCGAGCAGTTTAGTGCTGTCTGTCCAACGTGCTTCACTCGGCTACTTCGGCGTAGAGCACGTTTCCGCAGGTCAGGCCGGATGTGGTGGGCGCGGCAGGGATCGAACCTGCGACCACTCGCTTGTAAGGCGAGCGCTCTCCCGCTGAGCTACGCGCCCGGGATGCTCGTAAGCGTACGCAACATCGCGCCGTTGTGGGGGCCCGGGGTTGCATAGACCGGCGTTGGGAACAGGTACGGCTCGGTGCTGCTGGGAACAGACGCGATGCCGTCCGCGCCAGGTGCGTCACCGGTTCTTACGTGAGCTGCTCGGCCTGTCCGCCGGTCGGATGGGCCGAGCAGTTCACGTCACCGATCACCTCAGGCTGTGACCCAGCACCCGCGCGAGGGCAGCTTCGACCTCGGCACTCAGTTCGGGGGATGCGGACACCGGCTGCGCGGGCGCATTCCCCGGCGACAGTGCCGGGCCGAGAGCCGGAAGATCGAGACCGGGCGGGGCCGGTGAGATCTCCCGGCCGCAGTCCCTGCACGAGATCGAGCCGAGGGCCTTGGCCAGGTGTGTCGATCCGCAGCCGCCGCAGCGGTCGAGAACCTCCGACCAGCCGACTGTCTGCTGGCACTGCGGACAGAACAGAACCTGCTCACCCGACACGACCGCCCGCCGCCACGGGCTGGCTCCCCGTGCGGGGTCGGTCTGGCGGGTGTGACAACGAAAGCACGGCATCTTACAACCTGATGGGACGTGAAACGGCTGGCGCAGCCTACAGCGCGGCGAGCGCCTTGAGATACTCGGCGTGATCCCGAGCCTCACCGGGGCTGTTGACGACCTTCCAGTGGACGACGCCCTCCTTGTTGATGATGAAGGTCGCCCGCACCGCAAAGCCCTTGGTCTCTTCGAAGACGCCGTAGCTGCGTGCCACCTCGCCGTGCGGCCAGAAGTCGGCCAGCAACGGGAAGTCGTACCCCTCGCGGTCAGCCCACACCTTGTGGGCGTAGGGCGAGTCGACCGA
>NZ_CAAAFT010000297.1:0-9594 GCF_900634765.1 Candidatus Protofrankia californiensis
CCCCCGGCACGGGGCGCCCCGGCCGGGTTGGACGTTCCGAAGAGCCGGGCACCGGGGTTCCCTCAGCACGCGGGTTCCTCCAGCACGGGGATTCCCTCAGCACGGGAGCGCCCTCACGACGACCGGGGTGACCTGCCGGAACTACTCTGATCAGCCAAGACCGGCACATCCGCCGGCGGTGTACGAAACAGCGGTATACACAACATAGGGAGCGCGGTGACCGACCAGAATTTCGGTCCGTACGGCCAGCCTGGCTACGGACAGCAACCGTACGGCACCCAGGGTGGGGGCCAGTACGGCCAGCCCCCGTACGGAGATCCCCACAGCGGCCCCGGGTACCAGGGTCAGCCCGGGTTCGGGGCCGGATACCCCACGCCGGGCACTCCCGTTCCCACCGGTTATCCACAACCGGTGGGCGCAGGCGTTCGCGGCAGACGGCGCAATCCCTTCGCGTCCTGGCTCGGCCTGCCTCTGATCACCCTTGGTATCTACGGCATCGTGTGGATCTACAAGACCAACAAGGAACTCAACGGCTACGACCGGCGGATCGAGGTCAACCCCGCCCTGTCGGTACTCGCGGTGACGCTGGGAGCGTTCCTGATCGTGCCACCGTTCGTGGCCGTGTGGCGGCTGGGTGCCCGCGCGCGCCGAGCCCAGCGGGCGGCCGGCATACCCGAACTGAGCACCGGCGTCGCGTTCGTCATCTGGCTCGTCGGCGGTGGCGCGCTGTATCTCCAGTACGAGATCAACAAGATTTGGGACCGCTATCCGGGTGCGGTGGAAGGACAGCAAGTACCCCTGTACGCCTGACCGGGCCTCCCCGAGGCGAGAACCGGACACCTGCTCGACCGGGCAGCGTCCATCCCTGGGATCTCGACGCCCGCGAACCCGGCGTCGAGATCCAGGAGGGATGCCGGCGGTGAGCGGCTCACGGCGGCCATGGGGACCCGCCTTGCGCCTACCGGTGCCGGACCCGCTGGGACTTGGGTGCGGCAAGCCGCATGCCGGCCCACTCCGTGGCGACGCTCACGGTGCTTGTCTGCACCAGACCGACAACCGGCACGGCCTCCAGAACGTCACTGGGCTCCACGTGGCCCGCCCTACCGGCCTTCGGTGTCAGCAGCCAGATCACACCGGACTCCGACAGCTGGCGGCGCGCGTCGATGAGTGCTTCAACAAGGTCGCCGTCGTCGTCCCGCCACCACAGCAGCACGACGTCGACCACATCGTCGGAGTCCTCCGGGACGAGTTCCGTTCCGCTGGCCGAGGTGACAGCGTCGAGAAGATCATGGGCGATGTCGTTATCTTCGTTGAGCGACTGAACCAGTACCCCGGGCGTAATGCCCAGACGTTCCGCACGCCGCTGACCCTCGGCGTTCGCCGCGGTCGGACTCACCCTCAACAACCTCCTACTCATGTCAGCTACCCGCGGGCACGCTGCCTGCGAGTACCGGCTGTACGGCACGGCGGTTGTTCGATCCACCTGCTGCGCGCACCACCGTGGACCTAGTCCACCGGAGCACCCCGGGGCAGCGCAAGTGCCACGCCGGTAGTTGTGGACAAAGGTGCCACCCGTACCGGCTCATCCGGACAGAAACGAGAGTCGAACAGTGCGTTCGGGATTGTCCACGTTGAGATCCACGAGTGCGATCGACTGCCATGTCCCGAGGAGCAGGCGACCGTCGAGGACCGGCACGGTCAGTGACGGGGCGATCAGGGCCGGAAGGACGTGCGACCGCCCGTGGCCTGCCGAACCGTGGGCATGACGCCAGCGACCATCCGCCGGCAGCAACTCACCGAGTGTGGCAATCAGATCGGCATCACTGCCCGAACCGAGCTCGAGCAGGGCGACCCCGGCGGTCGCGTGCGGGACGAACACCGACAGCAGCCCGTCCCCGCGCCCCGCCACGAATCGACGGGCGTGCCCGGTGAGATCACGAACACATTCGGTCTCGCCGGTGTGTACGGACACCGTGGTCGTCTCCATGCTCCGCCCTCTCCCCGAATGCCATTATTCCCCGGCCGGGTGTCCCGCGTCGGGCCGCGGTTTCACCGGACCTGCCGCCCGACCCGCCCTCAGCCACGCCGGCAACGCGGCCAGCTCACAACCCGGCCGCTGTCAACCTGTCAACCTGACAACCCGGCAACCGGGTTCAGCGGGCCGGCGGCAGCTTCCGCCCACGGCCACCCACCCCACGCCCAGGTTCCTCGGGACCTCCCGGCGGGCGAGAAAAATCATGATCGCGTACTCTTCGGCCGCCTGGGCCACAAGTAACGTCGGGAAGCGTGACGAGCCTCCCCGCGCAGAGCACGATAGAAGGGGACCTACTCGCGACGAAACATGTGAACAACGACCAAGTGACGTCAGGGAGAACACGTGGCGAAGGACAGCGGCAGGAGGTTCTCGGTCATCACCGACGGACTTCCCAGCCAGTTGCCGGACATCGACCCGTCCGAAACCGGCGAATGGCTGGAGTCCCTGGACGCGGTGATCGACGAGCAGGGCCGTGGCCGGGCCCGATTCCTCATGCTGAAGCTGCTGGAACGGGCCCGGGAGAAGGCCGTCGGAGTGCCCGGACTCACTAGCACCGATTTCATCAACACCATCCCGCCGGAGCGGGAACCGTGGTTCCCCGGGGACGAGCACATCGAACGGCGCATCCGGGCCTATGTCCGCTGGAACGCGGCCATCATGGTGAGCCGGGCAAACCGGCCCGAATACGGCGTCGGCGGACATATCGCGACATACGCCTCCAGCGCCGCTCTCTACGAGGTGGGATTCAACCACTTCTTCCGCGGCAAGGACAACCTGACCGGCGGGCCCGGCGGCGATTCAGGCGATCAGGTATTCATTCAGGGCCACGCCTCACCGGGTATCTACGCCCGTGCTTTTCTCGAGGGCCGGCTGACCGCGGGCCAGCTCGACGCGTTCCGCCGGGAGAGCGAGCCCGGCGGGCTGTCCTCCTACCCACATCCCCGTCTCATGCCCGATTTCTGGGAGTTCCCGACCGTCTCGATGGGCCTCGGGCCGATCCACGCCATCTACCAGGCCCGGTTCAACCGCTATCTGCTGAACCGGCGGATCAAGGATACGTCCGGTAGCCGGGTGTGGGCCTTCCTGGGTGACGGCGAGATGGACGAGCCCGAGTCGATCGGCGCGCTCGGCATCGCCGCGCGGGAGGAGCTCGACAACCTCGTCTTCGTCGTGAACTGCAACCTGCAGCGCCTCGACGGGCCCGTCCGCGGCAACGGAAAAATCATGCAGGAGCTGGAATCGTTGTTCCGCGGCGCCGGCTGGAACGTCATCAAGGTGGTCTGGGGCCGCGACTGGGACCCGCTGCTCGCCAAGGACACCGACGGGGTACTCGTCCACCGGATGAACACGACACCGGACGGCCAGTTCCAAACCTATACGACGTCGTCCGGCGCGTATATTCGTGAGCATTTCTTCGGTGCGGACGCGCGACTGCGTCGTATGGTCAAGGATCTTTCTGACGACGATCTGCGCAAACTCTCCCGCGGCGGGCACGACTACCGCAAACTGTACGCTGCCTACAAGGCGGCGACCGAGCACGCCGGTCAGCCCACCGTCATCCTCGCCCACACCATCAAGGGCTGGACGCTGGGCAAGGACTTTGAGGCGCGCAACGCGACGCACCAGATGAAGAAGCTCTCCAAGGCCGATCTCAAGGAGTTCCGCGACCGGCTCTACCTGGAGATTCCCGACTCCGAACTGGAGAGCGGCCTGCCGCCCTACTTCCATCCCGGCCCGGATTCAGAAGAGATCCAGTACATGCGGGAACGTCGGGCCGCATTGGACGGGACGCTGCCACGAAGGGTCGTCCGCGCCCGGCCCCTCCCGCAGCCACCGGCGTCAATCTTCGAGGACCTGCGTCGTGGTTCGGGCAAGCAGCCGGTGGCCACCACCATGGCCTTCGTCCGTCTTCTCAAGGACCTGATAAAGACGAAGGAAATAGGCGCCCGGTTCGTTCCGGTCATTCCCGACGAAGCACGCACCTTCGGCATGGACGCCATGTTCCCGACCGCCAAGATCTACTCGCCGCACGGCCAGCGTTACGAGGCCGTGGACCGTGAGCTCCTGCTTTCCTACCAGGAGTCCGAGTCCGGCCAGATGCTGCACGAGGGCATCAACGAGGCCGGTTCGATGGGATCGGTCATCGCCGCGGGCACCGCATATGCCACCCACGGCGTGCACATGATACCGGTGTACGTGTTCTACTCGATGTTCGGATTCCAGCGGACCGGCGACCAGATGTGGTCATTCGGCGACCAGCTCGGTCGTGGCTTCCTGCTCGGCGCCACCGCGGGCCGCACGACCCTCAACGGTGAGGGACTCCAGCACCAGGACGGCCACTCCCTGCTTCTCGCCTCGACGAATCCGGCATGCGTGGCCTATGACCCGGCATTCGCCTTCGAGGTCTCCCACATCGTCCGGGACGGCCTCGACCGTATGTACGGCGAACGCAACGAGGACGTCTTCTACTACCTGACCGTCTACAACGAGCCGTTCCCGCAGCCGGCCGAGCCCGCCGGGATCGATCCGGCGCAGATACTCGCCGGTATGTACCTGTTCCGGCCGTTCGCCGAAACAGGTCTGCCGGTACGGTCACCGGCCGAAACCGGCTCGGACACCGAGCCGCACCACGCGCAGCTGCTGGCGAGCGGTACCGGGATGCGATGGGCGCTCGAAGCCCAGGAGCTGCTCGCGAGCGACTTCGGCGTGCAGGCGGACGTGTGGTCGGTGACCTCCTGGAACGAGCTGCGCCGTGAAGCGCTCAGCTGCGAGGAGCACAACCTGTTGAACCCGGATTCGGTGGAGCGCCGGCCGTACGTGACCCGGATTCTGCAGGGAACACCCGGACCGGTGATTGCTGTAAGTGACTGGATGCGTGCGGTACCGGACCAGATCTCACGCTGGATCCCCCAGGACTACTCCTCCCTGGGTACCGACGGGTACGGACGCTCGGACACCCGGGTGGCGCTGCGCCGCCACTTCCACGTCGACGCCCAGTCGATCGCGGTGGCGACCCTGGAGGCCTTGACGCGCCACGGTGCGGTCAAGGCAGCGGTCGTCGAGGACGCGATCCGCCGGTACAACCTGCGGGAGGCGTAAAACTTCTGGCAGTAAAGCTTCTGACAGAGGTGTAGAACTCCCGACAGCGGCAGGTGGCGGCGGGTGGCGACGTCAGGGTCGCCACCTGCCGCCGTGCCTGCTTCCAGCGCGTCTGCTCCGACGATCCGGGGGGTCCGGGCCTCCCGGACCCCCCGGATCGGCTGCCCCTCTACCGCCCGAGTGCGGCGTGCATCTCCCACACCAGGATCTCCGCCGGCCCGGCCTCGGAGACCACGGAAAGTCCGTCGCAGCCCCTGATCCGGGCGGCATCCCCGGTGCCGAGTTCACCTGCGCCTTCCACCGTGACGCGGCCGCGCGTGACGAACAGATGCACCCATGGCGCGGACGGCAGTTGCACCCGGCCGGAGGTGGGCAGACGCGCCGCGTGCAGGACCGCGTTGCGCTGCTGGATGTCGATGGCGGCATTCGAGCCCACGCCACCGGCGACCGCCACCAGCTCGCCACTGGCGAGGGCATCCGTTACATCCATCTGGGCGTAACTAGAAGTGATTCCCGCAAGATCGGGGATCACCCACATCTGGATGAAGTGGACGGTGCCCGGATCGCCGGGGGCACACCCACATCCCGCTATGTCGGGTGTGTCTGCGGCGCCGGGGGACGCCACCGCATTCGTCTCCGCGTGCAGGATCCCCGTACCAGCGCTCATACGCTGGGCGATCCCGGGTCGGATGACGCCACGGGTGCCGGTGGAATCGGTGTGCAGAAGTTCACCGTCCAGAACCCATGTCACGATCTCCATGTCACGGTGCGAGTGGGTCTCAAAGCCACCACCAGGCGCGACATGGTCGTCGTTGGTGACCAGCAGCAAGCCGAAATGGGTGTTGGCGGGATCATAGTGACGACCGAACGCGAACGAGTGACGGGAGTCCAGCCAGTGATTTCGGGTCACCGTCCGGCTGTCCGCACGTCTGACGGCAATCCCCGCCCCCCGCAACGCCGAGATATCGGTCACAGTCGCTCGCATCCCTTTCCTGTCGCTCGCCTGCGTCCTCCGGCTACCATCGTTGCGGCTACTATCGGTGCGCCAGTTGCCGTAGGGTTCATCCGACGTACATGCTGCCGAGACCATGGTCCAACTTATTCGTCCCGACCACTATGATCCCCAGTCGGATGTCCAGGAAGAACGGGGCCTTTGGCCAACCAGCCCCAGGCGCGACGCGAGGGCCTCGTGAGGAGGCGATGTGACGGCTGCCGACAGCCCGGCACGACAGATGTCAGGGTCGCCACGGACAGGAATGCTACTCGGCGTTATCATCAGAATACGAAGCCGTGACATGGCCCGCGCGAAGCTGGGGAAACCGGCATGATTCTGCGTTTCCGCCGGATCGACAGACTCGAGAATCATCCCAATCTCCGTGGTATCCTCGCAATCCTCGCCCAACTGGTGCACACCAGTGACGTCGAACTCAACCAACTCGCCTCGGTCTGGCGCAACACGCCACAGCTTGCCGCCGCACGGGACAAGGCACTGTCACCGGATGCGCCGCTCGTCATCGAGGTCCTCGCCGCATTCGACGCCCTGTCGGCCATCTACGCCGACGACCTCGCAGGCATCGACGACTACGTGACGGTTGATCCAAGCGTCACCGCGACCGCCCTCAAGGCGGTTCGTGACGCGATCGCGGCCGCATACGCCAAACCGATTCTCACCCGGTCGGAGTATGCGGCACTGCTGCGGCCATGGCGTACCGTCTACCCCCGCAGCCGAGGGCACGAACCGGATCTCGGTCCGTTCGGATCCGAGGTCAAGCGTGTCCTCGCCGCGCTGCCGGTGCTGGCACGGCGCTGTCACGACGCGGACAGCCTGCGGACATACGATCGCCTGCTGGTAGCCGCGCTCACCCGGGACGAGATCGCCCACCGTGACGCGATGCAGATCGCGTTCAACAGCGCCGTACGCACGGGACGCCGCCGGGTGTGGACGCTGGTGCGCCGCAGCGCCGCCGAGGGGTTCTGGCGCCTGTGCCCGTCCTGCAACAAAATGATCGATTCCGTGGACGTCGGCACCGACCAGCGGGTCATGGAGCTCTGCGCGGACCTCGCGTGTGCCCTGCTCGTCCAGGACATCCTCGACCCCGACACCGTCGCGAGCCTGACCGCACCGCTACACACGCTGGTTCCGCTCCAGGAGCGCTACGACAGCAACCGGCATCGCCAGGCCCCGGGAACGTAGATCCCCGAAGTAACCGAGGGATCTGCGCCTCCGAGCACGCAAAAACTATCCTCGCGTGCTCTTCGGCCAGATAGGTTCCTCAAGGAGCCTCGGAGTACGGGAAAAAGTATCTCCGCACGCTCTTCGGCGAGGGTAGATCCCTTGGGCCTCTCCGAGCGCGCGAAAAACATCTTCGCGCGCTCTTCGGCCAGGTAGGCCCCTTGGGCCTCTCCGAGCGCGCGAAAAACATCTTCGCGCGCTCTTCGGCCGGGTGGCCGTTGGGCGCCGGTTCGTGCCGGCCGGTTCGTCACGCGGTCCGGACGCGCGGTATGGGCAGGGCCATCGACTGCCGAACGGCAACCATGCTGCTCCCGACCATGCTCGTCGTCCTCGGGGGTACCCGCCGCGGCTCGATGGTGCCTCCCGTCGGCAGAATCTCCCCGGTGTCATCGAAAAGGATCACACCGTTGCACAGCAAGCTCCAGCCCTGATCACAGTGCCGGTTTGTCACCCGCGCGGCGTCCCGGTCGGGACTGGTGGCGGACGGACACGGCGGCTGATGAGGACAGCTCCCCCTGCCGGTTTGGCGGACCTCGGTGGGTGCCTGTGAACTCGCCGACGTCGTTGTCGATAGATCTCCAGAAACCGATGTTCCTCGCACAGTCACAGAAGATTACGCCTCCGCGTAACGGACGTCACATCGACCTGCACTCTTGGGGGTGGTGGTAGTAGGGCGACTGGGACACAGCCATGACAACACGACCGCCGTAGCCCGGCGCATCATGCCTTGCGTCTCCATTTGCTCGCTTTGCGCCCCGATTTGCGGCGGCTGACACTCCCGTACCACCAGCCCGGAAGCATCCGGTGACAGATACCGGATATGACGACGCCGACCGATGGTCGGAAAATCCCTTCGGTACGTTTTCTCGGGACCCTTTACGGATGTGTACCCGGCCACGTTGCCAGCGGGCCGCACGTGGCGTGATCAGGAGGCCCCCGGTTGGATCGGGACCGACGCCGGCTGCGTTTGCTCCGGCCGGCTGCCCCGCGGCTCGGCCTCGTCCGCCGGCTGACGGTCGGCGGGCACGCTCCGATCACGGTCCTCGTCGTCATGGCCGTCGTCCTGCGGGTGCTGGCCATGATCGCCTATCGCCCGGCGCTGGAGTTCTCCGGGGACTCCCTGGCCTACCTTCGGCTCGCGCAGCCCCTGGTGCCCGATCCGGTCCGGCCGGCGGGCTATCCACTGCTGTTGCGCGCGTTGTCCGTGACCCACCGGTTGTGGGTGGTGCCAGCCGTCCAACACACCACGGGCGTGCTGCTCGGCATCTGCCTCTACGCGCTGGTGACGCACTGGGGCGTAGCCCCTCCGGTGGCGGCGCTGGCGGCGGCACCGGTGCTGCTGGACGCCTACCAGGTGAACATCGAACACTTCGTCATGGCGGAGACGCTGTTCGAGGCGCTGGTCGTCGCGGGTGCGGTGGCCCTCCTGTGGGCACCGAGACCGTCCGTACAGGCCTGCGGACTTGCCGGCGGCTGCCTGGCGCTGGCATCGCTGGTCCGCACGGTGGGGATCGTCCTGGGACTGCTCGCGCTGGTCTGGGTGCTGGTGCGGCGGCTCGGCTGGTCACGGTCGGCCGTGTTCACCGGCATGCTGGCCGCACCGCTGGCGGGCTACGCCGTCTGGTTCCATTCCGCGCACGGCACCTACGCGCTGACCGGGGGCGACACGTACTGGCTCTACGGCCGGGTGGCGCCCATCGCCGACTGCACGCGACTGGATCTGAGCCTGGACGCCCGTCAGCTGTGTTCACCGCATCCACCGGCCGAACGGCCCGGGCCGAACTACTACGTGTGGAACCACAACAGTCCCCGCTTCACCGTCAGTGTTCCCGACGACAGAAAGGATGCCGTGCTGGCCGAGTTCGCCCACCAGGTCATCCTGCGCCAGCCGGTGGACTACACACGGATGGTGACGAGCGAGGTAGCCCATTTCTTCACCCCCGGCCGATGGGTGGGACCACGTGACTGGTATATCGGCACCTGGCAGTTCCCCGCCGAGGCGGTGCCGGCCTACTGGAACAACAACGCACCGCTGATGACCTTCAACGGTGCGCAGGTCGCCCGGCAGGTCGCTCCCGGGCCTGCCGCGTTCCTGCGGGCCTACCAGCGCTACGGCTTCACCCCGGGGCCGGCGCTGGGCGCCATGGTGGCCCTCGGTGCCGTTGCGGTCCTGCTCGCGGGCAGGCGGGACGGGGACGGGCAGGCCGGAAGCGGCCTTGCCGGGGAC
>NZ_CAAAFT010000297.1:9619-14018 GCF_900634765.1 Candidatus Protofrankia californiensis
GACGATCGGGCTGGAGACGATCGGGCTGGAGACGATCGGATCCGCGCGGACTGTGCGTTGCTGGTGACAGCGAGCATGGCCCTGCTGGTGATCCCGTCAGCCACGGTGTGTTTCGACTACCGTTACCTGCTGCCGACGCTGGTACTGCTTCCCCCGGCCGCGGCATTGGGCTGGCATCGGATCACGCTCGCCCGCGCCCGGCCCGTCCACCGGCCTCGACATCTTCGCCGTCGCTGACGTCGCGAGGCATGGGCTGTCCGGCCGCACAGGCGGTCAGACGCAGGTGATCAGCGAGCCCAGCCGAGCAGGCGGGGTGCTTCCATGCGAGGGCAGGTATCCATGACGACAGGTAGTCCGGCCTTCTCCGCCCGTTGCGCGGCGTCGTCGTCGCGGACACCGAGTTGCATCCAGATCCCCCCGGCACGGATGGCGATCGCGTCGTCGACCACCGGGGCGACCAGCTCCGACCGGAGGAACAGATCCACCACGTCCACCGGGAACGGGATGTCGGTCAGCGTGGCGTAACCCCGCTCGCCTGCGACCACGGGCCGGGAAGGATGAACCGGAATGGTCCGTTTACCGTGCGCGCGCAGATAGCCCGCGATGGAGTAGGCGACTCGGGAGGTGTTCTCCGACAGCCCGACTATCGCCCAGACCGCCGTGTCGGCAAGCATTCGCCGGATGATCTCGTCGTCTCCGTAGCGCACGCCCAGTACCAACCAGCGGCGCCGGCACGGTCATCCCGCGAGCACCGGACATCCCGCAACCGGCCGAAAACCAGTGGTTGCGCTATCATCAGGCGTGACATGGGTAGCCTTGACGCCGTGTCCGTCGCACTGTCACGGGTTCCGGTGGGAAACGGACCGGCTCTGCCCTTCCCTCCCACGCAACCGAAAACTCCGGCGGCTGGCAACGGGGACTTCTACGATCACGATGTGAAGAACCGGACATGCGCGCTGGCCCCGTGCTCACCGAACACGCAGATGAGCGGCGGGGCAGCGTGAGCACCCGACACGAGGTGACCGTCTCGGCGTCGGCAGAGCGCGACCTGCAACGGCTGCCCGACCGTACCGCCGGTGAAATCCGCCGATTCCTCAACGGTCCGCTGCGCAACGACCCGCGCAAGGCGGGCACGCCCCTGCCGGAGTCGCGTTCCACGATGTGGGAGGCGACCGGCCCGTCCTGGCGGATCCTCTACCAGGTGGACGCGAACACGCTGTCCGTCCGTGTCATGGTTGTCGCGCAACGCCGTGATCCGACCCGTCGCGCCTCGTAGCCATGCCTCGTAGCAGTCGCCGTCCGCCGAGCCCGTACGTCGCTGCGGACCTGCGGCCGTCGCTCCGAGCCACCCGTGCTGGAATCGTTACCCAGAGTTAATATCCAGTTGTCAAATTAAAATATTCCGACTCATGGTACTTTATCCGCAAAAATTCCTTTTGATACTGGAGATCGATAAAAAAATTTAATTAGTTAACTGATTAACAAGTGAGGCCGGTCACTCGGGTTACCCCCGGTTTGGCTATGGTTGCCCCACCGGAAGACTAGGGGGACTGCTGATCGAACGCCGTTGTTCAGCAGCCCCCTGAGTGCCATGTGGTGGACTCCTGGGGGTCGGATGAGATCGGTCAGTGCCGCGGCAGAGCATCTGCATGCCTCGTACGACCCAGTGTTCGTTCTGCTGTCCTTTCTGCTGGCCGTGTTCGGTTCGTTCGCGGCACTGGCGTGCGCGGTCCACCTACGTACGGCCACCGGCATCAGCCGACTGGCGTGGATGACTCTCACGGCGGTGGCGCTGGGCGGATGCGCGATCTGGTCGATGCACTTCCTCGGGATGATCGCCTACCGTATCGAGCCGGGGATCGCGTTCAACGAGACGATCACCGGTCTGTCGATGATTATCGCTGTGATCGTGGCCGGGATCGGGCTGACGGTGGTGGCCGCCGATCCCGACAGCATCCCGCGGCTGCTCGTCGGCGGGGTGGTCGCGGGAGCCGGTGTCGCCGCCATGCACTACACCGGCATGTACGCGATGCACACCAGAGGAACGATCAGCTACGTAATGCCGCTGGTCGGCCTGTCCGTTCTCATCGCCGTCGTAGCCTCGACAGCCGCCTTCTGGATCGCGTTCCACATCGGTGGTACCCCCAGGCGCGCCGTCGCATCGGTAATCATGGCGGTCGCAGTGTGCGGAATGCACTACACGGGCATGGCGGCCACCCGAGTCACCGCCGACCCGACCCTGCCACGACCGCATGGCGTCGACCCCTTCGCCATGGGGGCCATCACGACCTTCGCCGCATCCATTGTTCTGATGTTCATCATCTTCGCCGCGACCGGAGGGATCGGCAGTCCCATGCCCGATCATCCTCACCTCGCCGCCCTCCGATCGGAGCAGCCGGCCCAGGCCGACCGCTCCCGTGCTGACAGCAGTCCCGTACTGCACAGTGCGGTGCGCTCACACCAGCCGGCTGCCAATGCCGGTGCCGGTGCCGTGCAGGTAGCCGTCCCCTCCTTCCCGCACTCCTCGGCTACTGACCCCGACGAGCCCGCTCTGGTCAGGCACAACCACCGCGCGTCGCACCGTCCGGGACGGTGACGCGTCCGCCAGTGATGATCACTATGACGGTGCTACCGCCCGTCGCGGGGCCAGCCTACGGATCCACATCCCCACATCCCCACAACGAGAAAACAGATTCGCCCGGAAGTCCATTCGGGCTTTCGATCTGACTTCCGACAAGGAAAGAAGATGAGGATTCTTCTACTCACGTCCGCATTCAACGGACTCACCCAGCGGGCATGGATCGAGTTACGGCGTTCGGGCCACCGTGTGACGGTCGAGCTGGCGCTCAGCCCGGAGGCGATGCGCGACGCCGTGCGGCTGTCCGATCCTCATTTGATCATATGTCCGTTCCTGCGCGAACGGGTACCGGACGACATCTGGACGACTCGGCGAACAATCATCATCCACCCGGGACCGGTCGGCGACCGCGGCTCGTCCTCGCTGGACTGGGCCATCCTGGAGGGAGCGTCGACCTGGGGTGTCACGGCTTTGCAGGCCGTCGCCGAGATGGACGCCGGGCCGATCTGGTCGACCCGGGAGCTCGCCGTCCCACCCGGCATCAGCAAGTCGGCGCTCTACAACGGGCCGGTCACCGACGCGGCCATGGCCGTCATCCACGACGTGGTCGACAAGGCACAGGTCGTCGGGTTCCTGCCCACCCCGCTCAACAGCATCCCGACGCACCGGCTGCGCGGCAGATTGCGGCCGTCCACCCGCGCCGACGACCGGCGCATCGACTGGGACATCGACACCACCAGCGACGTCCTGCGCAAGGTGGCGGCGTCGGACGGCTCGCCGGGCGCCCCATGTCTGCTGTTCGGCGAGCAGCTACGCGCCTTCGACGCCAGTCCGATCGTCGCGTTCCCCGTCCCCGCACAGGCCCGCAACGGCGAACGCCAGAACACGCTGCTGTCCCGGCGGGACGGCGCCGTACTGGTACCCACCGTCGACGGAGCGGTGTGGATCGGGCACCTCCGCCGCGCCGGCCAGCCCAAGCTCCCGGCCAACCTGGTGATACCCGATCACGTCCAGCCGCTGCCGGCGGCGACGTCGGAGGTCCCCGACCCGGACGCCGGCCGGGACGTGCGCTACCACCGTCACGGCTCCGTCGGATGGATCAGTTTCGACTTCTACAACGGCGCCATGTCCACGGAGCATTGCCGCCGGCTGCTCGCCGCGTTCACCTGGGCAAGCCAACAGGACACCCGCGTGATCGTGCTGCGCGGTGGCAACACCTTCTTCTCCAACGGCATCCACCTGAACGTGATCGAGGCGGCCGACCGGCCCGCAACCGCCGCCTGGGCGAACATCGACGCGATGGACGATCTGTGCCAGGCCGTCATCACCTGCACCAACCAACTCGTGGTCGCGGGCGTCTCGGGCAGCGCCGGCGCCGGGGGCATCATGTTCGCACTCGGTGCAGACCTGGTTGCCGCCCGTACCGGCGTGGTGCTCAACCCGCACTATGACAACATGGGCCTGTACGGATCCGAATACTGGACGTACACACTGCCACGGCGGGTCGGCAAGGAGGTCGCGACGGCGCTGACCACCGACTGCCTTCCCGTCGGTGACGTGGAAGCAGCCGACATGGGTCTGGTGGACCGGGTGCTCCCACACGAGCCGCAGGACTACGACAACGCCCTGCTGGCCCTCGCCGACGAGTTGGCCGGCGCAGGCTGGCAGGAAGCGCTGGACGCCAAGACCTCACGGCTCGCCGGCGACGAGGCCGAGATACCCCTTGAGGTCTACCGCACCCGTGAGCTGAGTCGGATGGCCGTCAACTTCTTCACCGAGAACCGCCACGCCGATCTGCGCCGCGCATTCGTCTTCAAGGAA
>NZ_CAAAFT010000297.1:14162-18105 GCF_900634765.1 Candidatus Protofrankia californiensis
CCGCGGCCACCCCCCAGAACATTGCTCTTCACCGGCATTCCGTGGCGTGGCGGGTCGACGTCCAGGCGTCGTCCGTTCCCGACACTTCGATCACCACGATCGGCGCGCAGTCCCCCGAGCTCCTGACGCCTGCCCCGACCACCTGAGACCACCGCAGCGGGGCCGGAAAACGAACAGAAAAATAGAAACCAGTGGGGATGCATCCGCAGTCATCTGCGGATGCATCCCCACTGGTCTGCCGACCGCTGTGGGGTCCTGACCGGCACCAGCGGTCAGGAGACGGCAGCCGGTCAGGAGACGTTGACGCCGAAGTCGAGGGCGATTCCCCGCAGGCCCGTGGTGTATCCCTGGCCCACCGCGCGGAACTTCCACTCACTGGAGTACCGGTAGAGCTCCCCGAAGATCATCGCAGTCTCCGAGGATGCGTCCTCGGTGAGGTCGTACCGGGCGATTTCCGTACCGGTCGCCGAGTCGATCACCCTGATGAAGGCGTTGCGCACCTGGCCGAAGGTCTGCCGGCGGACGTCGGCATCATGGATCGACACCGCAAAGACAACCTTGGACGCCTGCGGCGTGAGCGCGGACAGTTCGACCGTGATCTGCTCGTCGTCCCCGCCGCCACCACCGACGAGGTTGTCACCCAGGTGCTTCACCGCCCCGTCCGGGCTGACCAGGTTGTTGAAGAACACGAAGTACTGATCGGAGAGAACCTTGCCCCGGTCGTCGACGACGATCGCGCTCGCGTCGAGGTCGTAGTCGACGCCGGAGGTCTGGCGCACCTGCCAGCCGAGGCCGACGGTCACCGCGCGGAGATTCGGGGCGACCTTACTGAGCGATACATTGCCGCCCTTGGACAGCGACACCGATGCCATGCGGGAAAGCCTAGACCGCTCGGGATACGGCCGTGCACATACCCGTGCACTGCCCGCAAGGCCTATCGATCCGCCGACGGGTGGAGAACCGCCCCTGCCCCCGGCGTCAGCCCGGGCCTGAGCCGGCCGGCGCCCCAGTGGCCGCGACCGGGCAGGACCTGACCTCAAGCGAACCTGTGGACTGCGCGCGCAGCCCGTCGATGTCGGTGACGGTGACGGTGAACGACATCGGCCCCGGGATCCCCGACGGCCCGACCGGACCCGACCACACCGACTGCTGCCCGGACGCCTCACCCAGGTTCAGGGAGCTGGTGGTCGTTCTCCCGTCGGGCAGTCGGGCGACCAGTTCCGCGCCGAAGACGCCGGTGGAATCGGTCGCTTTCACCGACACCACGGACACGGTCGGCCCGGACGCGGACGGACACCCCGTTGTATACACAACGGCCGGGGTGGCGGTAAGCGAGTCGATGGCCGGCGGGCCGGACACCACCGCGGTCACCCGGACCGCCCCGGCCTGCCTGGCGCCACCGAGGGTGGCGACGGCAACCGAGGTGTCCACCACGCCGACCGGCGCGGCGGAACGGTCGAGGGTGAAGGTGACAGTCCTGCGACCGCCTGCCGCGATCGTGCCGGAAGGCGGCGCGACGGACAGCCAGGACGGCGTGGCGGCGAACCGGAAGTCGACGGGAAGACGGCCGGTGTCGCGCAGCTCCATTGTTGCCGAGGAATTGACCGTCCCAAGGTTGACGTCACCTGTCGACAGAGCCAGGTCCGTCCCAGCCGTCACCGCGGTGTCGCTGGGAGAGGTCCGCACGGTCTCGCCCGCCGCCACAGCGGACCGCGACTGCGGAGGCTGTGACTGCGGGGGCGGGCTGTCCGCGGCCCCAGCGACCCCCGGTGCTCCCGCGGCACCGACACCTGCGGACGGCTGCGCGCCGGACGCGGGCGTCGGCGTCGGCCGGTGGTCACTGCCGGCACCGCCCTGCGGCGCGTGCCCCGCGATCGCTGTCACAGCGGCGTTCGGCTGCGGCCCGGTCGACCCGACGGGTCGAAAACGCAACCACACACCCAGCCCGGCAACCACCGACAGCGCCACCGTCAACGCGATGATGCGCCCCCACCGGATGGGAAGGATCCGGCCCGACCGCCCCCACGGCGATCGGTGCCGACCCCCCTCAGGGTCGCCGCGTCCCGCGATCCACGCCATCGAATCGAGCTTAGGTCGACGAAAGTTGCCCGCGCAGGAGTTTTGGCTCGTCGACGTGTAACGAAGAGCGACAACCACATGACGATCTCGTCAATGACGATCTCATTCAGGAACGTCGAGGCTGCCGGCAGCTCCCTGAGCGTCAATGCTGCCGGAAGCCCGGGTCCCCAGGTCACTGTCGGGAGGAATGAACCGGGCGGCGAGCGGCTCCAGCATCACCGAGAGCAGCGTCCCTGCGGCAGAAGCGCCGACGGCGACAGCCCAGCCGAAAGGCCCCAGGGGGGTGCAGCCGAAGAACTGGCTCAGGCCAGGTGTCTGGACGACCGCGGTCAGCGCCGTCACCGATCCGAGGCTGCTCAGCAGCACCGACCGGGAGCGCCCCCCGACGAGCAGCGTCTGACCGAGCTGCGCTGCGACCAGTGCCACCAGCCCCACGGTGTCGGCGTGCCTGCGCCGGCCGGAGGGACGGGCGACGATCCACGCGCCGGCGGCGGCCGCGGTGGTCGCGATCGCACGCACCACAACCTCCCGGACCAGCGCGCGGCCCAGGGAACTCTCCGGGCCCTCCCCGAGAAGCTCGCCGGTCTTGTCGGGGTCCGGCTGGCGCAGGGCGATGGCGAGCCCGGGGGCGAGGTCGGTGAGCAGGTTGACCAGCAGCAACTGCCGGGCCGACAGCGGGGAGGTACCGGTGACGACCGCGCCGAGGAGGGTGAAGGCGATCTCGCCCAGGTTGCCGCCCACGAAGATACCCAGCGCCTGGCGCACCGAGGCCCACATCGACCGGCCCTCGACCAGAACGTCGAGGATCGTCTCCAACCGGTCGTCGGTGACCACCACGTCGGCGGCGGCCCGGGCGGACGGGGTACCACGTTTGCCCAGCGCGATCCCCACGTCGGCGAGCCGGATCGCGGGCGCGTCGTTGGCGCCGTCACCGGTCATCGCGACCACCTTGCCCAGCCGCTTGTACGACTCCACCACGCGCACCTTGTGTGCCGGTGTGCCGCGGGCAACCACCGACACCTCGGGCAGCAGCGCGTCGAGCGCGTCGTCGTCCAGCGCGTCGATCTCCATGCCGGTCACCACCCGGCCGCCGTCGATGACCCCCAGCTCGGCGGCGATCGTCTGCGCGGTGGCCGGATGGTCACCGGTGATCATCACGGTCTGGACGCCGGCGTCGTGCAGCTGGACCAACGACGGCCCGGCGCCGGCCCTGACCGGATCCGACATCCCGAGAAAACCCAGGAAGGTGAGGCCGTCGAGATCGCCGTCCGACAGCTGCTCACTGCGGACGGGCATCGACCGATCTGCGACGGCGAGCACCCGGTATCCCCGCCGGCCCAGCGCGAGGTGCTCGCGGGCCAGACTCGCCCGGCTGCGGCTGTCCAGCGGCACGCTGCCACGGGCGGTTCGCCAGCGAGCGCACCGGGGCAGGACCGTCTCGGGTGCGCCCTTGACACTGAGCAGCACGGTTCCACCGGCACGCCCGAGGGACGCGTGGTAGGCGCGGCCCGGCTCGAACGGCAGTGAGGCCACATCCGACCAGGAATCCAGGCCGTGGTCACGGCGGATGCCCGCGGCGGTCGCGCCCTTGGTCATCGCCCGGTCGGTGGGATGGGGCAGCTTGCGCCCGCGGGTGTGCACCGGGGTGGCTCGCAGACCGGCGGCGACCACGCGACGCTGCCGCTCCTGCAGATCGCCGACGGCGGCGGTGTGGGCACCGTCCGACACCGCACCCAGCCGGATCTTGCCTCTCGTGAGCGTGCCGGTCTTGTCGAAGCACAGCACGTCCACCCGCCCGAGCGTCTCGATGGTCCGCGGGTTGCGCACCAGTGCCCCGCGGCCGGACAGCCGCCTGGCCGCGGAC
>NZ_CAAAFT010000298.1:0-1658 GCF_900634765.1 Candidatus Protofrankia californiensis
ACGACGGTGGTTCCCTCGTACACCATCGAGGAACGTTCCGCGACGTAGCTGGCGGCAACCGGACGCGGCGACTTCGTCACCGGAAGGGACTCCCCGGTCAGCGACGACTCGTCGATCTCCAGGCTGGTCGCCGACAGCAGCCGGGCGTCGGCGGGAACGACGTCCTCCGAGCCGATCGAGATCACGTCGCCGGAGACCAGTTCCTGCGCGGTGAGCTCGACGTCACCGCCGTCCCGGCGCACCCGCGCCCTGACCGCGGACTGGGCGAACAGACGGGTCAGGTCACGGTCGGCCCGCTGCTGCTGCACCGCGCCCACCAGCGCCGACATGACGGCCACGCTGACCACCAGACCCGCGTCCAGCACCGAGCCGCTGGCAGCCGACAGGGCCGCCCCACCCAGCAGGATCGGCGTCAGGGGACTTGCCAGCTCCCGGGCGATCGCACCGACCAGACCGGGCGCGACCGCGCCCACCGAGACGTCGTCGGTACGCCGCGATGCGGCCTCGGCGCTGGCCAATCCGTCCGGGGAACTGCCCAGCTGGTCGAGGACGCGCCGCGCCGGCAGCACATGCCAGGGCGTGCGCGGGATGGTCGGCGGCGGCGGACGCCGGTTGAGCTCGCGGGCCGCCCAGATCCCGTCACCGAACGACAGGGCACTGGCCCCGGTCACCATGAGCATCGACCGGGAGGCCAGTTGCGGACCGAAACCGGTCAGCGCGACCAGCGCGCCGGCACCGGAGCCGATCTGGGCGAGCCGCACCGCGTGCCGGCTCACCCGGCACCCCGCGGCGACCGCCTCGACCATCATCGCGGCAGCCAGCAGGTCCTTCCCGACAAGGACGTCGGCTCCCCAGGCCGGCGCGCCGTCATGGCCCTCGACCCCGACACCGCAGTCGGCGTTGCCCACCGCGGCGCGCCGGCGTGAGACGACCAGCACGCCGGCACCCGCCGCCTGCAGGTCGCCGACGGCGGCCACCAGCCGGCGTCCGCCCGGGATCACCCCGAAGCCGAACCCGTCGTCCGGGCAGTCCTCGCCGTCGGCTACCCGCACCGTCAGCCCGCTGCGACGGCAGGAGGCCAGCAGCGCCTCGCTGCCCTCCGCCCGCTCGGGCACCGCCGTCACCACCGCCATCAACCTCGTGCCCTGCGCGAGACCGAGGACCGTACGGATCCCCGCTGCCCGCAGCCGCCGCCATTGCGCGCTGCCCGGGCCGTCGTCACCGACCAGCCGCTCGATCGGACCGAGTGTCCAGCCGTCCCCCTCGACCGTCGCGGTCGGATCGGCCGACCGGAACAACGCGTACGCCCGGACGGCCACCTCGCTTGCGTCGGCACCGGCCAACGGGATGACCTCACCGACGGTGAGCGCCGCGCCGAACAGGACGTCGGAGTCGACCACGACCGTGTCGACCCGGTCCAGCAGCCGAAGCGCCTCGGGGTGCATCACCTGCACTCCCCGGCGCGCCAGGACGCGGGTGAGATGGTTGCAGAATCCCTCTCTGCCCAGCCGGGCGGGACGCGGGAGCATGGCCAGTGCGGCGGCGGCGGCCCGCTGAGGGTTGCCTGTCAGGGCGGCCGTGGCACCGAAGGTTGCCAGCACACCCGCCCCGGCCACGTCCGCGTAGCGTTCCACCGGCCCGCTCGGACGCGGCCGGGG
>NZ_CAAAFT010000298.1:1805-5686 GCF_900634765.1 Candidatus Protofrankia californiensis
GCCACGTCCGCGTAGCGTTCCACCGGCCCGCTCGGACGCGGCCGGGGCCGCTCGACGGCCACCGGCTCGGCGCCGGCCCGGTCGGGATCCCCCATGAGGTCGTCGCCGACGACGGCGAAGGCGTCCCGGCGGGCCCGTGCGGCGGCGAGGGCATGTGCCCGGTAGACCGCGTCCACGCCGAGACCGGTGTGGCTGCCGGCCAGCCCCATCGCGGTCGCGTTGGCCACGGCCAGGACGACGTCCGCCCGTTGCGGCCCGATCGCCTTCTCGACGACCCCCCGCAGCCGCGGCTGGGTGTCGACGACCGTGACAAGCGAGGCGAGCTCCACCGGAAACGGCGTCCAGCGGGCGATACGACCCACCGACGCCACGGTGAAGGCGATCCCGTCCGCGGCGAGCGCGACAGCCGCGCGCAGCACCGGAGCTGCCGAATCCGGCAGGTCGGCAACCTTGGGCCGCGGGCCGGCGTCCGCCGCGGCCTGGTCGTCACCAGCTCCGCCGTCGGCCTGTTGTACGACCCGCTCGGCAACCGCCGTCAGTTCACTCGCCCGCGGGTACGGCTCGCCAAGACCGACCAGGACCCGTCCCAACGGCGCGTTGACCCGGGCCCACAGCACTCCGGGCTGGCGCTGCAGTTCCTGTTCCAGCAGCCGGCGACGCGACGCTGTCGACAGCCTGCTGGCACCGCGCACCCTGAGACTGGCGCAGGGACGGGCCAACCGGTCATCGCCGGCGGTGGTGGGCTCCATCCGCTCCAGCAGCGGTCCGGCCATCGACACCAGCCCCATGTCACCCAGGAGGCGTCCTTCGGCCAGAACACGTCGCGCCCCCGACAGGGGACTCGGCAGGTGCATCGGCGGACCTCCTCATCGGTCTCATCGATCACCGGGCGGCCGAAATCGATCACTGGACGGCCTGACGCCCGAACGGCAACGGTCGCAGCTGGCACCGCAGGTCGCACTGCAGGTCATGGCCGGGCTGCGCATCCACCACCAGCCGGTACCCGGCAGGCACCCACCCGACAGCCGGTACCCGGCAGCCGATGCCGTCTAACAGGTGCTCGGATGCCCTGGCAGGTGCTCGGGTACCCGCCGACGGGAGAGCGAGTACGTCACGAACACTTCACAGAGAGACAAAACATTGACACAAAGCACACAGTTCACCTCCGAGAAATCTTTTGGAACCGATTCCGAGATCTTTTGTTTACCTAGGGTTTGCCTTTGGGGATGGTGACCTGATAAGGGAGGGAGGTCCGATGCCTGCCAAGACAAATGATCACGTACGGGACGAAGAAAGAGAGGAAGCCAAGAGCGCGAAGGAGCGCCGGGACGGAACGGATGAAAGGGACGAAGACGGGACCACGGCAGAACACCGGGAGGAGTCGCAGGCCGGTCAGGCGGGCAAGGCCACTGGTAACGGCCGGGTCCACGGCGAGGCCGAAGGCGAGCAGGAGAGCGCGGGTGAAGAAAGAGGACCCCACACGGCGACGCTGCGGACACCGTTTGCCACAGCGCGCGTCGAGATCCCTCGCGCCCCGGGCACAAGCATGAAGGTGGGCCCGATCAGACTGCCATCACCGGCCCAGACCGCTTTCTACGTGGGTCTGGGTGTGCTCGCCGTCACCGAGGTCGTCGAATGGCCGATCGCGGCGGCGATCGGAGCCGGTACCTATGTCGCCCAGCGCAGCCGCGCCGGAGCTTCTGCAGCCCGGACGAAATCGCAACAGTCTGCGACAACATAAGCCAGTGGCAGCCACATGAACCAGCGGCAGTCACCAGCTTCCCAACCGGGGCTGGTGACTGCCGGCAACTGCCGGTAACCGGCGGCGGCACCAGGCTGAAGATCTTGGGAAAAGCGCTGGAACAGGCGCTCAGACCGTACGGGCAGCCGATGTCCGCCACCACCGGAACACCGACGAGATCAGCACAACGACCGCGGCACTGACGAGTTCAGCCACCAGGGCCAACACAATCTCCGACACTGAACACTCCTCACAGATGATCATCTGAAGGATGATCGTCGTTGTCACCTTCGGTGGTACAGGCTCGGCGGTACAGGTATCGCACATGAAAAGGGCATTGGTCCAACAGATATCGGTAAGGTGAACAACAGGGCTACGCACACGACAGGCCGGGCGGAACGCAGGACCTGCGTACGGGGCGCCTACCTGCCGCGTGAGAGGCCCACCTGCCGGACGTCGCCGGTACCCCTGGCAGTGATCCAGGGGCTTTGGGCCGCTGGCAGCACGAAATCATGATCGCGCTGCCTTTGGCCCTCCGGCGACCCGGGGATCTGGACCTCCGGCAGGGCGAGAAAAACATGATCGCGCTGCTTTTGGCCCTCTGGCGGAAGGAAGAAGTGGATCGCCATGACACACCGGCCTCGTGCTCGAATCGCACAACGGGCGCGGTTGGCGCTACTACCTCGGCGCTCCGCCCTGGAGGACTGGCTGCTCGTAAGCGAGCAGCGGGTGATCCTCCATCGCAGAGCGGTGCGCACTCCGACCAACGCCAACCTGGCTGACCTGCGCGAGGCGGCGCGACGCGAGTCCCAGCTTGCAACGGTTACCGTCGCGCGCCTGGCCGACAGGTTGGACGTCCCCCGGACGCCGACAGCCGAAGGGACGACGGATGCGTCGCGCCGACCTGAACGAAGCGAGCGACGGCGCACGGTACGGCCGCCACGAAAGCGTGACGGTGCCACGGTAGTGCGGTGACCTCCCCACCGGAACGGTTAACGTCTTCTGAAGGTGACGCACAGCTTCCGCACAGCCGGACCCGGCACGATACCGATACCGATACCGATGCGGCGGCAGCGGGCGGACCATGACTACCTACACTTCCCTTGACCGGGCGCTTGACCGGGCGCTCGTCGGCGCGGAGCGACTCTGCGCACCCGGACCGATGACAGGGAGGCCGACAGGTGGTGACGTCCAGGACGCGCCGACAACGCGATCTTGCCGCGGCCAGAGCCGCCCGGCAGTCCGAACGCCGAGCCGCCGCGCGGCGTCGACAGCGCAGGGTAACCGCGGTCGTCTGTGCCGGCGCCCTGATCCTGCTGGCCGGTGGTGCCACCGCCGCACTGCTGGTCAGCGGTGACGACGACGCCACCCTGGCCGCGTCACCCTCGGCGTCGGGCTCTCCCCCGGTGACCCCGGCCGCCTCGACACAGGTCGGTCCCTGCACCTACACCGCGGACGGGCGGGAACCGTCCAGGCCGGTGAGCCTGCCCGCGGCAGCCGACACGGTGGACAGGTCCCCCACCACCATGGTCATAACCACGAACAAGGGAACGATCAAGGCCGCGCTGGACGCGGCGAAGGCGCCCTGCACCGTCCACGCCCTGCTCACCATGGCGAACGCCAAGTACTTCGACAACACCTCCTGTCATCGTGAAACCACGCAGAACATCTTCGTGCTCCAGTGCGGGGACCCGGAGGGCAGCAGCAGGGGTGGTCCGGGCTTCGCCTACGCCAACGAGAACACCGACGGCGCCAGGTACACCCGCGGGGTCGTCGCCATGGCCAACTCGGGCCCCGGCACGAACGGCAGCCAGTTCTTCATCAACTACCGGGACCCGAACGAGGACGGCGCGCAGGCGCTGGCCACCAACTACACGGTTGTCGGGACGGTGACCGAGGGCCTGAACGTCCTCGACGCCCTCACCTCCCCCGGCGTCGAAGGCGGCGCTCCCGACGGCGCTCCGGTGACCAAACCCCAGATCACCTCCCTCACCATCGCCCAGGGCGCCTGACAGCGGACGCTCCTACCGTCGGCATCACAGCGAAGCCGTCTCGCAGCCAACCCGCCTTCCGATCAAGCTACCTCCCGGCCAAGCCCGAAGGATGTGAATCCGCTGCTGTTGTGACAGCACCGGATTCA
>NZ_CAAAFT010000298.1:5917-9228 GCF_900634765.1 Candidatus Protofrankia californiensis
AATCCGCTGCTGTTGTGACAGCACCGGATTCACATCCTTTCCCGTGACTCCTCTTTTCTTCCGTGGTTGGGCTATCCGTGGTTGGGTTTCTCCCACCGGCGGACGGTGTCGATACGCGCGCGTAGTTGTGCCGCGCTGGCCTGAGCGGTCGCCGGGCCGCCGCATGTCCGCCGCAGCTCACCGTGGATCATCCCGTGCGAGCGGCCGGTGCGGTGGTGGTGGGCTGCAACCAGCCGGTTCAGCTCCCGCCGGAGCTCGGCGATCACCTCGTGGGTCGGGCGGCTTTCCGCGGAGTCCGTGTCCAGGCCCTCCTCTGCGGCGGCCCGGGCCGCGGGGACCGCCTGTCCGGAGGCGCCCTGAGTCGTCCGGCCGGAGGAGACCCCGCGGGCCTCGCCACGCTCCTGCTTGCGCCGGGCGGCGAGCTGGGCGGCCTCCCGCTGTTTGAGCAGGACGGCGACCTGGTCCGGTTCGAGCAGGCCAGGCAGTCCCAGGAAGTCCTCCTCCTCGGCGGAACCGGCCGCCGCCTGCGTGCCGAACTCGCCGCCGTCGAAGATGACCCGGTCGAGATGTGCCGAGGAACCCAGTGCGGTGAACGACTGCTCCGGCAGGTCGGGGATGTCCCGGCGCCGGTTGGCCTCGCGTAGTGCGGCGTCGTCGAAGGCGTCCGGTTCGCGCAGGGGCTTGTCCAGCGCGTGGTCACGCTGGACCTCCATCTCGCCGGCGAGCGCCAGCAGCGTCGGGACGCTGGGCAGGAAGACCGAGGCGGTTTCCGCGCGGCCCCGGCCACGGACGAACCGGCCGACGGCCTGGGCGAAGAACAGCGGCGTCGCCACGGAGGTGGCATAGACCCCGACCGCCAGGCGTGGGATGTCCACGCCCTCGCTGACCATCCGGACGGCGACCATCCACCGTTCCCGCGACTCCCGGAACGCTGCGATCTTCGAGCTGGCGGAGGGGTCGTCGGAGAGCACCACCACCGGCTCGGTGCCGCTGACCCGGCGCAGGATCCCGGCGTAGGCGCGGGCGTTGGCATGGTCGGTGGCGATCACCAGCCCGCCCGCGTCGGGCACCCCGCCGGCTCGGACCTGCGACAGCCGGGTGTCCGCGGCGGCGAGGACCGCGGGGATCCAGTCGCCGCGGGCGTCGAGCGCGGTGCGCCATGCGGCGGCGGTCTGCTCGTTGTTCAACGGCTCACCGAGCCGGGCCGACAGTTCGTGTCCGGCGCTCGTCCGCCAGGTCATCTCCCCGGAGTAGGCCAGGAACAGCACGGGACGCACCACACCGTCACGTAGCGCGTCGGAGTAGCCGTAGGAGGAGTCCGCGACACTGCGCGTCACACCGTCCGGGCCGGGAAGGTAGGTGACGAACGGGATGGGATTGACGTCCGAGCGAAAGGGTGTGCCGGTGAGCGCGAGGCGCCGGGTCGCCGGGGTGAACGCCTCCCGGACGGCGTCACCCCACGACAGGGCGTCGCCGGCATGGTGGATCTCGTCGAGGATCACCAGGGTGCGACGGCGTTCACAGCGCAGCCGGTGCAATGCGGGATGCGCTGCCACCTGCGCGTAGGTGAGCACGACGCCGGTGTAGTCCGAGGACGTGGCCCCGGCGGTGTTGCGGAAGTCCGGGTCGAGGGCGATACCGGACTGCGCCGCCGCGTCAGCCCACTGCCGTTTCAGGTGCTCGGTCGGCGCCACCACCGTGACCGCGCGCACCACGCCCTCGCGCAGCAGATCGGACGCGACGCACAACGCAAAGGTCGTCTTGCCCGCACCAGGGGTGGCGACGGCCAGGAAGTCACGTGCGCCGACGCCCGCCCGGGCCCGGTAGACCGCGAGGGCGGCCTCCTGCCAGGCTCGTAACGGACGGCGATTCGCTGAGGACTCTGAAGCGTTACCGAGGGGGCCTGCACTCACAGGACAGACTCTACGGGCTCCCTCGCACAGGTCGTCGCAGGCGCTTACCCAGCGCGCTCAAGGCCATAGCATTCATGCCCACAGGGCGTGACTGACAACACATGACATCACCGAATGTGCCGGAATCCATATACGTGTGTGCTGGCACGGGCCCGCGAGCTTCCCTGGTGTGTACCTGGCAGGAGGCCACGCGCGGTTCTCCCCGTCATCCGTACACATTCGACAAACGGCGACCGGCGGGCTGCGGCGACAGCCGGCGGCCACGGGCGGTGGGGCGGCGCGACAGCCGGCGGCCACGACGCCGGGATAAACTGTTTTGTCAGGCGGCGATTCGGGCTGGTGGACGAGGAAAGGCAGACGATGATTCCAGCGGACAGGACCCTTACGGCTGCCGTTTCCCATCCACCCGTACGCATCCCCAACACGCGCCTGCGAAACTGCCGGGAGGAGCGGGGCTGGTCGCAGGAACAACTGGCCATGGAGCTCCGCGGCTTCGCCGTCAGCCGCGAAGGACGCGAGGCAGGCGTCACCGGCAACATGGTCTGCAAATGGGAGAAAGGCGACAAGAAGCCCAGCCTTCGTTACCAACGACTCCTGGGCGCTCTCTTTCAACGGACCTCCGGGGAACTCGGGTTCATTGACGACGATGCCGCCGCTAACACCGCAGCCGGGTCCGGTACGGAATACGATTATGGGTTATCACAACCGAGTGTGGAACGGCGTTCCTTTCTCCGGGTGGTCACGGTGGCCGGAGGTGCCACAGCCACTGCGCCTGACGCCCAACCATGGGAGCGGCTTTCCACGGCGCTGCGCCAGCAGGTTGTTGCCACGCCGTCAGTCGTCGACAATCTGTCCGTTCACACCGCCGGCCTGTTCGGGTTGGAAGAAAGGGTGCCGGCCCACAGGCTGATGGAACGGGTGACCGCGCATCTGGGCACACTCAGCCGGCTCCTGGAAACCTCACCGCGATCAGCGATGCGCCGCGCCCTGGTCGTCACGGCCGGTGAGACCGCCGCCCTGGCCGGCTGGCTCGCCTTCGACATGCACGACAATTCCCATGCGCTTGCCTACTACCGCGTTGCGGCCGAAGCCGCCCGGGAAGCCGACGACAATGCCCTGCTGGCATGCGTGCTCGGATACGAAAGCTTTCAGCCGAGCATGAACGGACGGCCGGACAAAGCCTGCGCACTGCTGGCCGAGGCCCAGCGCCACGCCGCGCACAGCGACAGCATGATGACCCGCGCATGGCTGGCCGCTCGGGAGGCGGAGGAACAGGCTCACCGGGGGGACAGCAACGCGGCACTGCATGCGCTCGATCGCGCTGCCGAAGCTTTTGACCGGGCCGCGCCGGACGGTGACCGCGTGTGGACGCAGTTTTTCGACCGTTCCCGCCTCGAC
>NZ_CAAAFT010000298.1:9253-11066 GCF_900634765.1 Candidatus Protofrankia californiensis
CCGTTCCCGCCTCGACGGGATGAAGGTCACCACCTTCACCCGCCTGCACCGTCCGGACGCGGCGCGCGCGACCGCTTTCGAGGGGCTGCGTACAACCAGCCCGACCACCACCAAGAAGCGTTCCCTGCTGCTGGGCGCTGTTGCCGAGGTGCACATTCAGCAACGGGAAATCGAACAGGCCTGCCAGCTTGTCGCCGACGCCCTGGCGATCGTGGCACAGACGGACTTCTCGCTCGGGCTGACCCGCATCCTGCACATCCGTGATCACCTGTCGCCCTGGCGTGACACACAGGCGGTACGCGATCTCGACGAACAGTTGCGGGTCCTGACCTGACTCCCTGAATCCCTGGATCAGAGCGATCAACAAATAAGAGCGTCCGGGACAGGCCCGTGGATCATCGGTGAGTGCTCCGGATCGGGCCGAGCAGCCCAACCATACGGCCCAGCCGGAATTCGCATCGGCACTGATGCGCTGATTCCAGCCTGCCGGTCTTGCGCGTCAACCTCGGCGGCGCAGTGATGCCTGCTTGATGGCCGGCGGGACGTAGCCGGCGTCCCGTGCGGCCAGCGTGACACCCGGCGGGACGATCTCGTCGATCCGGTCCAGCACGTCGCCGGACAATTTGATCTTTTCTGCACCCAGCTGACTCTCCAGGTGCTCGCGGGTACGCGGTCCGATGATCACTGAGGTCACCGCGGGATGTTCCAGCACGAACGCCAGTGCCAGGTGGATCAGCGAGAGCCCGGCCTCGCCGGCCAGCGTGGCGAGGGCCTCGGCCGCCGCCAGCTTGGCCGCGTTGGCCGGATCGGCGATGTCGTATCGCTCGGGCTGGCGCTCCGCACGGCTGGACGCCAGTTGTACCGCGCCCTTGCGGTAGGCGCCGGAGAGCCATCCACCAGCCAACGGGCCCCAGGGGATCACCGCGAGGCCGTAGCGTTGCGCCACCGGCAGGACCTCGCGCTCCACGCCGCGTGCCAGGATCGAGTACGGCGGCTGCTCACTGACCACCCGCTCCCGGCCACGCCGCTGCGTGATCCACTGCCCTTCCACGATCGCCGACGGCGGGTAGGTGGACGTGCCGATGTAGCGGATCTTGCCCTGGTGGACCAGATCGCTCAAGGCGCCGAGGGTTTCATCGAAGTCGGTGTCCGGTTCCGGCCGATGCACCTGGTAGATGTCGATCCAATCGGTCTGCAGCCGGCGCAGGCTGTCCTCGACGGCCCGGGCTATCCAACGCCGGGAGTTGCCGAAGTGGTTGGGCTCGTCGCCTATCTGGCCGTGGAACTTGGTGGCCAGCACGACATCCTCCCGCCTGCCCCCGGCCAGCGCCTTGCCCACGATCCTCTCGGACTCGCCCTGCGAGTACACGTCCGCGGTGTCGATGAGGTTGATGCCCGAGTCAAGGGCCTGGTGGATGATCCGGATGCCGTCCTCATGATCGGCATTGGCACGCGCGCCGAAGTTCATCGCGCCGAGCGCCAGCGGACTCACCTTCACACCGGTACGGCCGAAATCACGGTAGCTCATGTCGCCCTCTCCAGTTGGACGGATTTACTTCTCGGGACCGCACCGACGAACGCGTCCCACAACCTGCGGTAGTGCCCACCCGCCTCGAGCAGCTCCTCGTGCGCGCCGACCTCGACGATCCGGCCACCGTCGAGCACCACCACCCGGTCCGCGCGCGCCGCGGTGGTCAACCGGTGCGCGACCACCAGCGTGGTGCGCTGCCGGGTGAGCGCGTCGGTGGCCAGCCGCACGCTCTCCTCGGTGGCCAGGTCCAGCGAGGCGGTCGCCTCGTCCAGCAGCAGGATG
>NZ_CAAAFT010000298.1:11091-12418 GCF_900634765.1 Candidatus Protofrankia californiensis
GTTGCGGCCGTGTTCGCCGATCGGCTGCAGGTAACCCAGCGGTAGCCTGGCCACCACATCGTGCGCGCCGACCGCCCGCGCAGCCGCCTCCACCTCGGCGTCCGTGGCATCCGGCCTGCCGTAGGCCACCGCGTCCCGCACGGTGACCCCGAACAGGTGCGACTCCTGCGGCACCAGGCCGAGCCGGCTGCGGTAACCGGCCAGATCGAGGTCCCGGATGTCCCTGCCGTCCACCCGGACCGCGCCCGAGGTCGGGTCGTAGAACCGAGCGAGGAGCTTCACCACGGTCGATTTCCCGGCGCCGGTCTGGCCTACCAGGGCGACAGTCTCACCCGCATCGATGCACAGGTCGATCCCGCGCAGCGCCTCCTGATCCCCGGCGTGGTAGGCGAAGGACACGCCATCGAACTCGATCCGACCGCGCACGCCGCGCACCGGGAGCGGGTGGGAGGCAGCCGGAGTCATGGTGGGGGTGCGCATCAGGCTGCGCAGCCTGCTCATCCCGACCGCTGCCTGCTGGTAGCCGTCGAACGCCTGGGACATCTGCTGTACCGGTGAGAAGAACAGTTCGATGTAGAGCACGAACGCGATCAGTGTGCCGGTGGTCAGTGTGCCGGCCAGCACCTGGCGGGAGCCGATCATCAGCACCAGCCCGGTGGAGACCGCGGACAGGAACTCCACGAACGGGAAGTAGATCGCCATGTACCGCTGCGCGCGCAGCCTGGAGTCGCGGAACGCCCGCGCCCGCCGAGCGAACTCCACGCTGTTGTAGCGCTCCCGGCGAAATGCCTGGGTCACCCGGATCCCTGCCACGTTCTCCTGCAGGTAGGCGTTGACGATACTGATCCGCTCGCGGGCCTCGGTGTAGGCGGGCACTGACTTCGACCGGAACACCATTGTGGCCACGACCAGCACCGGCAGCACCGCCACCAGTACCAGGGCCAGGCCGGCGTCGATCGCGAGCAGGGCGACGAGTACGCCGAGTACGGTCAGCACGCTGACCACTGCGGTGGCGAGCCCGGTCTGCAGGAAGTTCGACAGGGCGTCCACGTCAGTGGTCATCCTGGTCATGATCCGACCGCCGAGTTCGCGCTCGTAGTAGTCCAGGCCGAGCCGCTGCAGTTGGGCGTAGGTCTTCACCCGCAGTGTGTAGAGCAGCCGCTCCCCGGTCCGGCCGGTCACCCGGACCTGCGCCACCGAGATCCCCCAGCCGATCAGTACCACGATCCCGGCGGCTGCGGCCGCCAGCAGCAGTGTTCCGCCCGCACCGCGGGCGACACCGCGGTCGACGCCGACCCGGACCAGCGACGGCACCGCGATCTGGGCG
>NZ_CAAAFT010000298.1:12536-15753 GCF_900634765.1 Candidatus Protofrankia californiensis
GGACAGCAGGCCGCCGCCGGCCCCGCCGCGTGACGGGCCGCCCGCGCCGGCCGCGGCCGTGGCGAACGCAGCCGCGGTGCGTGCGTCCAGACTGCCCACCGGCCCTGCCTGGTACCGGCGGGGCCACAGCGACGGCGTGATCCCGTTCGGGCGAGCAGGCTCCGCGGCCACCATCCGGTCCAGGCCCGGTGTGTCCGGAACGGACAGGAGGGAGCGGAACAGCGGGCATCGGGCGTCGAGCTCGGCGCGGGTGCCGATGTCCACCACACGTCCGCCGTCGAGCACCGCGATCCGGTCGGCGAGCGCGAGGGTGGAGGTTCGGTGCGCGATGACCAACGTGGTGCACTGCTTGGTCACCGTGCGCAGGGTGGTCTGGATCGCCGCCTCCACCCGGGCGTCCACCGCGGACGTCGCGTCGTCGAGAATCAGCAGCCTCGGGTCCACCAGCAGCGCACGGGCCAGCGCGATTCGTTGCCGTTGCCCGCCGGACAGGGTCAGCCCCTGCTCGCCGACCACGGTGTCGAACCCGTGCGGCAGGGCGTCGATGAACGCCTCCGCGTGTGCGGCTCGGGCGGCCTGGCGCACTTGGGAGTCGGTGGCTTCCGGCCGGCCGTAGGCGATGTTGGCACGTACGGTGTCCGACAGCAGGAAGCTGTCCTCGAAGACGATGGCGAGCCGGGAGCGCAGCGAGGCGGTCGTGAGGTCGCGGACATCCGTGCCACCGAGCCGCACGGAGCCCTGTGAGACGTCGTAGAACCGTGCCAGCAGCAACGCGACCGTCGACTTGCCCGACCCGGCCGCGCCGACCAGTGCCACGGTCTCCCCCGGCGCGATCCGCAGGGTCAGCCCGCGCAGCAGGGGATCCGCGCCGGCGTAGCCGAACACCACCCGGTCCAGTTCGACCGACAGCGGCTCCTCCGGCAGCTCGACGGCGTTCGGTGCGTCGACGGTGCCCGGCCGCTCGTCGATGATCTCCATCACCCGTTCGACGCTCGCCCTGGCCTCCTGACTGACGGTGAGCAGGGTGGCCAGTTGGCGCACCGGGCTGACGAACGCAGCGAGGTAGGTGGTGAACGCCACGAAGGTGCCGAGCGAGATGTGCCGGTGCAAGGCGAGCCAGCCGCCGAGAGCCAGCACGAGCACTTGGCCGAGCGCGGGAACCGCGTGCAGCGCGGGGTTGTACCGGCTGGTGAGCCTGGCCACGCGCAGCCGGGAGGCGAACAGCGTCCTCGCCCTGGTCTCCAGCTCGGATAGTTCGCGCTCCTCCTGCCCGAAGCCCTTGACCACACGCACACCGGTGACCGCGGCCTCCACTCCGGCGGCGATCTCCGCGGCCTGCTGCTGGGCATGCCAGTTGGCCGGGAACAGGTCGTGCCGGCTGCGGTAGGCGATGAACCACAGCGTGGGGCCGACGGCAAGCGCGATCACCGTCAACGTCGGCGACAGTACCGCCATGACCATGAGCGAGACCACGAACATCAGCAGGTTGCCGGTGACGTTCGGCAGCATCTGCAGCAGCATCTGGATCAGCGTGATGTCCGAGATCGAGCGGCTGACCACCTGCCCGGTCCGCAAGTCGTCCTGCTTGGCGCCGTCCAGCCGTAGCAACGTATCGAACACGTCGTTGCGCAGGTCGTACTGCACACCGAGGGACACCCTGCCGGACCGGTAGAGGCGCAGGTACCCGGCGCCGAACCGAATCGCCGCGAGGCCGACGAGTACTGCCACCCACCCCACGAGCGTGCCCCGCACACCGGCGGCCACGTCGTCCACCACGTGGCGCACGATCAGTGGCAGTACCGCGGTGGCGACGGCGGCGACCACGGCGGCGCCGTAGGACAACAGCAGGTTGCGCCGGTGCCGCAGGCAGTAGCCCAGCAGCCGGCGCAGCCAACCTGCTCCCACTCCCGCTCCCGGTTTCGGCGCGCTGGCCGCCGTTGCTGTCTCAGATGCCGGCGACAGAGTCGTCACAGAGCGGCTGCCAGTCCGCGGTCGCCTGTCGCGAACTGGTTCGCCGGGCGGGCCAGCCCGTAGTGCTGGCGCAGCGTGGTCGTCTCGTACTCGGTCCGGAACAGGCCCCGCTCCTGCAGGATCGGCACGACCTTGTCCACGAAGGACTCCAGCCCGGACGGGAGAACCGCGGGCATGATGTTGAATCCGTCTGCCGCGCCGTTGTCGAACCAGTACTGGATAGCGTCGGCCACCTGCACGGGTGTGCCGGCGAACGTGCGGTGCCCGCGACCGCCACCGAGCCGCCCGATCAGTTGGCGTACGGTCAGCCGCTCCCGGCGGGCCAGGGCGACGATCAGCGTGAAGCGGCTCTTGGCACCCTCGATCTCGTCCTCTGTAGGCAGGTTCTCCGGCAGCTCGCTGTCCAGGTCCAGCTCGTCCGGAGAGAGCTTGAACCGCTCCGCCAGCTGCCGCTTGGCATACTCGGGGACAATCAGCCGGTCCAACTCGGCTTCCAGTTCGTGCGCCTCCCGCTCGGTGTCGGCGATTACCGGCACGATGCCGGGCAGGATCTTCACCGTGTCCGGGTCCCGCCCCTCGCGCGCCATCCGGTCCTTCAGGTCGGCGTAGAAGGCCTTGCCTTCTTCCAGGGTCTGCTGGGCGGTGAACACCGCCTCGGCCCAGCGGGCGGCGAAGTTCCTACCGTCCTCGGAGGACCCGGCCTGCACCAGCAGCGGATAGGCCTGGGGTGAGCGCGGCACGTTCAACGGACCTCGTACCTTGAAGTACTTGCCCACATGGTCGATCACCTGTACCTGGTCGGCGTCCGCGTGCACCCCGCGTTCCTTGTCGGCGACGATCGCGTTGTCGGCCCAGCTGTCCCACAACTTCGTCGACACCTCAAGGAACTCCGCCGCACGCTCGTAGCGGTCACGGTGAGCCGGCAGGTCGTCGAGGCCGAAGTTCAGCGCGGCCTCGACGCCGGCTGTGGTGACGATGTTCCACCCGGCTCGGCCGCCGCTGATGTGGTCCAGCGAGGCGAACCGGCGGGCCAGGTTGTACGGCTCGTTGTAGGACGTCGAGGCAGTCGCGATCAGCCCGATGTGATCGGTCACCGCGGCCAGCGCGGTGAGCAGCAGCGTCGGCTCCAGCCGCCCGCCCGGTCGTCGTCCCGGGTTGCCTATCTGGACCGGGCTGTCGGCGAGGAACAGCGAGTCCAGCTTGCCGCGCTCGGCGATCCTCGCGAGGTTGCGGTAGTGCTCGACAT
>NZ_CAAAFT010000299.1:0-17423 GCF_900634765.1 Candidatus Protofrankia californiensis
CCTCTGTTCTGGCGGTACCTGCGCGGCCACGCCGAGCGCGCTGAGCAGCAGGTCGCGAAACTCCTGAAAGCGTGGGTCACGGTGCGTCCGCGGAGCCGGCAGATCGACCTGGCGGTCCAGCACGATCCGGCCGTTCTCCAGCACCAGCACCCGGTCGGCCAGCCCGATCGCCTCGTCCACGTCATGGGTCACCAACAGCACCGCAGGCCGGTGTCGCTGGAACAGGTCGCGTAGCAGGCCGTGCATCTTGATCCTGGTCAGCGCGTCGAGTGAACCGAACGGCTCGTCGGCGAGCAGAAGCTCGGGTTCCCGCACCAGCGACCTGGCCAGCGCCACCCGCTGCTGCTCGCCGCCGGATAGTTCGTTGGGCCAGGCACGCTCGCGGCCGGCGAGCCCCACCTCGGCCAGCGCCTCCTTGCCGAGCTTGTGCGCATCGCCGCGGCCGAGGCTGAGGCCGAGCAGCACGTTGTCCAACACCCGAAGCCACGGCAGCAGCCGGGAGTCCTGGAAGGCGACGGACACCCTGGCGGGCACGGTCAGCTCACCCGAACCGGCCACGTCGTAGTCGAGCTCGGCCAAGGCGCGCAGCAACGTGCTCTTGCCGGAACCGCTCTGCCCCAGCAGGGCCACGAATTCGCCGCGCGCGATCTCCAGGTCCAGATCGTCCAGCACGACATGCTCGCCGAACCGGCGGACCAAGGAGGACGCGCGAACCGCGCCGGCGGTGGCGGTCAGCCGGCCAGTGTCCGCCGCCACGACAGCACCCGCCTCTCGATGATCCGGATTGCCGCGTCGGAGACGAAACCGAACAACCCGTAGACCACCAGGCCGACCATGATCACATCTGACTGGCCGTAGTCCTGCGCCTTGAACATCATCTTGCCGAGGCCGTTCACCGCGTTGACGCTCTCGACCACGATCAGCGTGAGCCAGGATCCGGTCACCGCCAGCCGCAGACCGAGGAAGAAGCCGGGCTGCGCGCCGGGGATGACCACCTTGCGGATGAAGTTCCACCGGGACAGCCCGACGACCTCGGCGAGCTCGACGTAGCGGCTGTCGATCGCGGTCAGGGCGGCATGCGTCTGGATGTACATGGTGACCGCGACCACGATCGCGATCACTGCGACCTTGAAGGTCTCACCGATGCCGAGCCACAGGATCATCAGCGGAATCAGGGCGAGTGAGGGAATCGCCCGCTTCACCTGGACCGGGCCGTCGACGAGCGCCTCACCGATCCGGCTGAGCCCCGATATCAGCGCCAGCCCGGTACCGATGGCGACACCGAAGGCGAAGCCCAGCACAGCCCGGTGCAGCGAAGCGGCGACGTTGTCCTGCAGGTGGCCACTGGCGATCAGATCGATCCCGGTCTGCAGCACCGTCCACGGTTCGGACAGCTTGCGGGGATCCACCAGACCGGTCGCCGACGCCACCGACCATATGCCAATCAGCAGCAGCACACCGAGTAGCCGGCCGAACGGGATCGGCTTGCCCAGGCCGAGCCGCCTGCGGCCACGGGCGGGCCGCACGCTCCGCCCGGCCTCGGTCACCGTGGTGACAACGGCAGCAGCATCGATCGTTACGGTCTTTGGTATCTCATGCGTGGTGCTGGTCATGACTGGGCGATTCGGTAGTCGGCGGGCACGGCCGCGGCGGCGACACCCTCGAACCTGCGGTCGAACACGTCCGCGGCGTTGAACGACTTGCCGAAGTACCCCCACTTGGACACCACTTCGATGGTGTCCTGTTCCCACTTGATCGCCGCGTCCCAGCTGGTCGGGAAGCTCGGCTTGGCGTTGGATTCCACGATGCGTCTACCGTCCGCGGCGCTGACCTGCTGGTCCTTGACGTAGTAGGCGTCGATCCACTTGTCCTTGTTCTCCCATGCCCACACCTGGGCCCTGGCCCAGTACGGGATGAACGCCTTGATGGCCGCGGCCTTCGCCGGGTCGGCGAGCACCCGCGCGGGTGCCCACAAGATGGTCAGCGCGTCCACCGCCGGCGTCACGACCGCCCGCGCACCGTCCTTCCCATACTGGTTGAGGTACTTGGTCAGCGTCGGCTCGCCGAGTGGTGCGACGTCCACCTGTCTGGACTGCAACGCGGTGAGGAACTGCGGGCTGTTCAGCTCGATGAGCTGGACGTCCTTCTTCTCCAGCCCGAGCTCCTGCAGCGTGCGCAGCACCACGACGCCCTGTGCCTGACCCGCGGCGAACGCGATCTTCTTGCCGCGTAGGTCGGACAGCTCGGTGATGGCCGAACCAGGCGCGGTGGCCAGCTTGAAGGTCGGCGTGGTCTTCAGCTGCACCGCGACGATCTTGGCGTCCAGCCCGGTGGCATGCGCCTGGATGGGGGGGATGCCGGCGTTGGTGGCGACGTCCACAGCGTTCGCGCGAAATGCCTGGATGACGTCGGGGCCCGCAGCGACCGTCGGCCACTCCGACACAGTGAACGGAAGCTCGGAGATCTTCCCCGTCGTCTTGAGTTGGATCTCGGTGGTATGCACCGCGATGGACAGTGACGTGCCAGCGGGAACGGTGTCAGGAATGGCCGCGTCGGCGGTCAGCCGCGGGCCGGCACCGGCATCGGAGCCGCACGCGGCCAGCACGATCATGCCGGCACCGGTGAGCGCGGCCAGTACGGCGCGGCGGCGGACCGTCGGTGGAGAAAGGGTTCCAGCGGGCATCAGAATTCCTTGGCTGTGGGCCGACTCGAACGGCAGGACGACAATTACACGGAAAAATGACACAGCTGCGCGCACGCCGTGAAACAAACGGTCACCGGCACGCAGGTGTCAGGAAATTTCTGGGCGGCCGCTCGGCCCCCGCTGATCATCAGCAGCAACAACAAGGACAGCAGGCGCGATTCCGCGGGGAACACACGGTGACGGCACGGCGCTCACGGGGCTCCGACGCCCCGCCGGGCACCGAAAACCTTTCCGGGCTGTTCATGGAACAATCCTTGCCAACCGGCATCCATCTAGTCAACATTGCGCGATCGTGAATTAACTGGATTTACGCTGCCTGCGTCACGAGGCTCGGCAAAGCCGATCGGATATCGGTCCCAACGGGTCGCGATGGAGCATGTCGAGCATCACCGCGCCGGCCGATGTGGCGAGCGCATGGCCGGGGAAGCTGGTCGCCACCACCGTCTGCTCCGGGTCCTTGCACACCCAGGAGCGGGCACTCACCTCGTTCCGGAGCTCGGCCAGGCATCCGGGCAGATGGCTGACCCCCTGCTCCACGACGACCAGCACCTCGGGGTTGAACACGTCGATGAGCTGTGCCGCCGCCCGACCAAGGCACCGCGCCCGATCGAGGAACAGGCGCATCGCGGCACGATCACCGTCCTGGGCGAGCCGCAGCAGCGCGGGCAAGGACGGTTCGGCGATGATGGCCGCGTCGGCGGCGCGCCGCGCCAACGTCCGTTCCGACACGGTTGCCTGCAGGCAACCGGAACGGCCACACGAGCATAGTTCCGTGCTGCCCTCGACCGGCAGATGAGCGATCGCGCCAGCCGCCGACCGGGGGCCGTGGTGCACGGTGTCACCGGTCCCGAAGGCCGCGTCCACCACGTTACCGACGAACAGATGCACGATGCTCGCCCTGGCCCGGTGCTGGCCGAACAGCCGCTCCGCGTGCACCAGTGCCCGGGAGTGCGCGTCCACTTGCACCAGAAGCCCGGTCTGGTCGGCCAGTATGTCCCGCAACGGCACGTCGTGCCAACCGAGCAGCGGGTGCTCCACGAGCATCCCGGTGGTCTGGTCGACCCATCCGCCGCTGGCCGCACCGAGACCGAGCGGAACCCGGTCGCCGGCATGCTCGGCCAGTAACGCCCACAATACCGATGCCGCCCTTTCCAGCACCCGTAACGGGCTGGCACCCGCGTGGGGTTCCCGATGCTGCACAATGACCCGGCCACGCAGGTCGAGCAGCGCGACCGTGGCGTGTGGTACGGCGATGTGCACACCACAGACGATGTGATGATCCGTGTCGAGATCCACCGGCACATGGGGTCGGCCGACCCCGTTCGGCGCCGTCATCTCCAGCATTTCCTTGAGCAGACCGAGCCTGATGAGCTCAGCGGTGTGGCCGGTGACCGAGGCGGGGGACAGTCCTGTGAGTCTGGCTATCGTGCTGCGCGCGATCGGACCGTGGTCGAGCACCGCGCGCAACACCACGCCCGCGCTGGAGCTCCTTCGCACGCCACTGGCGGGCGAGCTTTGCGCGCGCAGGCGCCTTGGTGGCGTACCACCGTTGCGGTACATGGGGTTTTCCTCCGGAGCGGGCGAGCCGGGCATCTGCTGCCGGGCATGGCCGACGCGTCAGCGTCGACATAACCTCACGCCGAAGGCGAACACAGCGCGGCTGCCTGCCGCCGGAGATCAACGTGGCGGCGTGACCGGAAGCCCGCTGCCTGGGAAGTCATAGAGGGCATGTTCGCAGAAACCAGTCCCATTTTCCAGAGTCCCTGCGCACCGCTCACGATGTGAGAATGTGGCCGCCCCCGCGCGACCACATGTTCCGGGACGGACAGGCATGGTCGCGGCGGGACCGTGCCCGGTGGGCGGAGGATCGCGGTGGTCCGCTCAGGGGCAGGTGCTGCGCGTGCGCGCCTCAGACGCCGACCACCACCTGGTGATCGGCGGTGAACGGCCGGCCGGCGATCAGCTCGGACTCGCGCCCGTCCGGGCCGACCGGTCGATCACCGATCAGCGTGACACGGTGCAGCCTGCGCTCGACATGCAGATGCTCGATGTCGCGCGGCGCGAGATGCGCGGTGGCACGGTTGTCCCAGAACGCGACACTGCCCGGCTCCCAGCGGAACCGCACGGTGTACTCGGGTCGGGTGATCTCCGCGTAGAGCAGATCCAGCACGGCGCGGCTCTCCCTGGCCGTGAGCCCGACGACATGGCTGGTGAACCCAGGGTTGACGAACAGCCCCTTCTCCCCGGTCACCGGGTGCACGCGAACCACCGGGTGCACGGAAACCAGCAGATTGTCGTTCACCCGTCGCGCGTAGACGCTGTCGCCGGCCGGGCGCTCACTGCCGCCGTAGCGATGCTCGGCGCGCAACGTGTCCACGAACCGTTGGACCGGCTCGGACAGCCCCTGATATGCCGCCACCAGACTGGTCCACTGCGTGTCTCCGCCGACTGCCGGCACGATCTCCGCCCGCAGGATCGATCCCGCCGGCGGGTTCACCGCGGCCGTGACATCGGTATGCCAACCCGTGAAGTAGCTGTACTGGCGTCGACGCGTCTCCTCGCGGAAGTCCTTGCCGTAGCGCTCCTCGAAGCGACGCGGGTCGACGGTGAAGATCTCCGGGTACTCCTCGGGCGGTGCATCGTCATGCGGGTGGGCATACGTGAGCTCACCGAACCGCCGGCCGAAGGCGATCTGCTGGGCATGGTCGAGATTCTGCTCGCGAAAGAATACCACCTTGTAGCGGTGCAGAGCGCTCTTGATCGCGGCGACGGCCTCTTCGTCCAGCGGCTGGGCGATGTCCACGCCGGTGATTTCGGCACCGATGTGGCCGGCGACCGGATGGACGGTTATCGTGCTTGTCGGCGATTCCTCGGTCAAAGTCATGGTTGCCGATCTCCTCCTGTGCTCGGCAATGAAATGGGTTAGCATATGCCGACCCATTGCGGCGGCCGATCGTTCCCAGCATTGTCGAATATGGCATCCGATACCGTGGGCCGCCACCTCATAGTCCAACAACGGCTTTCCGTCGGTCAACATTGTGACTTCTTGAAATAATTCGATTTGCACTGTGGGATCCGGCGTGACCGCACCGCCGCGGCCCGTTGGGATCTGCCTGCACGCTTGCCCCATCCGAGCACAGGTCATGGATGCGCTAGTGCCGTCTCCCGCAGCCGAGGCCGGTGGGCCGTCGACGTACGCCGAACCCTGCCAATCAAAGATCGACAAGGGGCCCCGGGCCAAGACGATAGTGAAGGTACGGCGATCAAGGGGATGGGTCCGTCACTTCAGCGAAAAATCCAGGCAAGTCACTGGATCGCCCAGAGAAAAGATCATCACCACTTCACAAAACGTCAGTTCACAAAGGGTGAGAACGGGCCGTGACGGGATCAGCTCGGCGTCCCACCGGCACGGTAACAGTCATACACGCCACCGACTGTCCGCACGGCCGCGAGCAGCGCGTCCAACTGCGCCGGCCCGGCGACCTCGACCGTGAAACGGGCACGTGCCACCCGGTCCTCGGAGGTGATCGAGGACGCGGAACGGACCGTGGCCGACACGTCCGACAACATTTCGGTGATGTCTGCGAGCAGCCCGTAGCGGTCGAACGCCTCGACCGCGATCTCGGCGGGAAACGTGCCCTCCGCCGGAGGGAGCCAGGACGTCACCGCGACCCGATGCCGATCACTTGCGGCGTTCACGCACTGCGACCGGTGGACGGACACGGCAGGGCTGTGCGTGGTGGTGAACCCGACGACGTCGTCCCCGGGCAGGGGGAGGCAACACCGGGCAAGACGGACCGGAACGCCACTGCGGCCGTCGACGGCGGCCGTCCCCGCCCAGGTCTGCGCCTCGTCCGCGTCCCGTGAACGTCGTCGGCTCCGCCTGGAGTGGGCCGTCGGAGCCGGCGGAGCGGACAGGGCCGACAGGACCGGTACAGGGGCGCAGTGAACGACGGATCCGGGCTGACGGGAGGCGTCCACGGCGGTGTCCGGGACAACGTCGGCGCCGGTGTCCGGATGCTGCGGGTCGAGATGGTGCATGCCAGGCTCCGGGGCGTCGCCATATCGGGCATCCGGATATCGAACATCCGGATACTGCGCATCCGGCTGCTGGGTGTTGGCGTCCCGCCGCTGTCTGGTCAACCCGCGACGGATCCGCACCCTGGCCTTGGAGGTCTTGACGAAGTCAAGCCAGTCCTCGGAGGGGCCGGCTGTCGCGAGCCCGGAACGCAGGATCTCCACCACGTCGCCGTTGCGCAGTCGGGTGTGCAACGGGACCAGCCGGCCGTTGACCCGCGCACCGATGGCCCGATGCCCGAGCTCGGTATGGACGGCATAGGCGAGGTCGACCGGCGTGGACCTGGCAGGCAGCGCGATGACCCGGCCCTTGGGGGTGAAGGTGAGCACCTCGTCGGAGTCGAGGTCCGCCGACAGCGACTCCAGGAACTCGCCGGGGTCCTTGGCATCGCCTTCCCAGTCGAGAAGACTGTGCAACCATGCCAGACCCTCCAGCCGGGCGCCGTCCGCGGACGGTCCGACCGGCCTTGCGATGATCCCCGTCTCGGCCAGCCGGTGCATCGCGTCCGTGCGGATCTGGATGTCGACGGGCTTGCCGGCCGGGTCCATGACGGTGGTGTGCAGGGACTGGTACATGTTGAACTTGGGCGTGGCCACGAAGTCGCGCAGTCTTCCCGGCGCCGGTCGCCAGAGGGCGTGCACCTCTCCGAGCGCTTCATAACAATCAGTAATCGAGTCGACGAGAACCAGGACGCGGACGATGTCGTTGTAGTCCCGCGCCTCGAAGCCACGCTCCTGCGCCCGCTTGTAGATCGAGAAGAGGTGACTCGTCCGGGCCGAGACCCTGGCGTCGATCCGCGCCTCGGCCAGACCGCTCGCGAGCGCGTCGACGACCGAGGCAAGCTGGCTGGACTCACGCTCCGCGGCCGTGAAGGTCTCGACCACCGACCTGATCCGCATGTGCTCGTCGGGATACAGGACGGCGAACGCACGGTCCTCCAGCTCCCTTTTGATGACGTTCACGCCGAGCCGGTGCGCCAGCGGCGCAAGGATCTCCAGCGTCACCCGGGCGATGCGTGCCTGCTTGGGTGGTGACTTGAAGCCGAGGGTCCGCATGTTGTGCAGGCGGTCGGCGATCTTGATGAGCAGCACCCGGTAGTCCTTGGCCAGCGCAACGATCAGTTTTCGCAGCGTCTCGGCCTCGGCCGCGTCCCCGAAGCGCATCTTGTCGAGTTTGGTCACCCCGTCGACGAGGTTGGCGACCTCCGGGCTGAAGTCCGCCGCGGCGGCCTCCAGGGTGTAGCCGGTGTCCTCGACGGTGTCGTGCAGGAGCGCCGCGACGATCGTGGTGGTGTCCACCCCGAGTTCGGCGAGAATCTCGGTGACCGCCAACGGGTGGGTGATGTACGGATCGCCGCTGTGTCGCATCTGGCCGGCATGCTGGCGGTTGGCGACCTCGTAGGCATGGACGACAAGGGCGACGTCGGCCTTGGGATGGTGCAGGCAGTGCTTCTCGATGATGTCCCGCAGCACGGGTGGTACCGAGGGCGAACTTCGGGCTGCTGCCACCCGGCGGGCAAGATGAGCCAGGCGGCTGCCGGCCAGCCACGCGGCGGCGAGAGTCCGCGAAGCGTCGTCCCCCCCGCCGGCATGCCCCTCGCTGGACCGATCCATCCGCGCGGGCAACGCCGCGCCCTGTATCCCGGCACCTACGATCTCAGCGTCCATAGCGCTCCCCCTCGATACGTCCCGGCGCGTCGATACGTCCCGGCGCGGAACAGCCCCGCAGCCCCGCCGCCCGCCGGTGACGATCTCCCGCCACGGCGACATCGGCGACGCGGGTACGGCCGGCGGCTCCCCCCGGTGGAAACCGCCGGATCCCCCCACGACGTCAGCATGGTCAGCACCTCGTGCCGGAGGTGACCCGGTAGCAGTCGTGCACGCCGTCGATCGACCGCACAGCGTCCCGGATGTGCCCGAGATGCTTGGCGTCCCCCATCTCGAAGGTGAACCGGCTGACCGCACGTTGATCCTTGGTCGTCGTCACGGACGCCGAGAGGATGTTGACGTGGTGATTGGTCAACACCCGGGTGACATCGGACAGCAGGCGGGCGCGGTCGGTCGCCTCGACCTGGATGACGACAAGGAACACCGATCCTGAGGACGCGGCCCACTCGACCGGCACCGTCCGATCACGGGTCCCATCGCGCAGAGTCGCCAGATTCGGGCAGTCCTGGCGATGGACCGACACGCCCTTCCCCCGGGTGACGAATCCGATGATCGGATCCCCGGGCATGGGCGTGCAGCAGCGGGCAAGCTTCGACCACACGTCCTCGGAGCCGCTGACGATCACCCCTGGATCGCCGACCGACCGCTGCAGTGCGCGGGTGGGCAGTGCGGTCTCGGCGACGTCCTCGGCCGCACCCTCCGGCCCCCCCAGAGCGGCCAGCAGGCGACCCACGACGTGCTGCGCGCTGATGTTCTTCTCGCCGATCGCGGCGTACAGCGCGGAGACGTCCGGGTAGCGCAGGTCCCTGGCCAGGCTGGGCAGCACGTCGCCGCTCATCAGGCGGGTCAGCGGCAGACCGTGGCGACGCATCATCCGGGCGATCGCGTCCCGTCCGGCGACGATGGCGTCCTCACGCCGTTCCCGGGCATGCCACTGGCGGATCTTCGTACGGGCCCGGGACGACCGGACGAAGGTCAGCCAGTCCTCACTCGGGCCCGCCGAATGCGCCCGGGAGGTGAAGACCTCGACGGTGTCCCCGTTGTCCAGTGTGGTGTCCAGCGCGGCGAGCCTGCCGTTGACACGCGCACCCACGCACTGGTTGCCCACGTCGGTGTGGACGGCGTAGGCGAAGTCGACCGGGGTCGCCCCCTCCGGCAGCGCGATCACGTCCCCTTTGGGGGTGAAGACGAAGACCTCGTCGGTGTGCAGGTCGAACCGCAGACTGTCGAGGAACTCACCGGGTTCGGCGGCTTCCCGCTGCCAGTCGAGGATCTGGCGAAGCCACGCGGTCTGGTCGTTGCCGGAGGAGTCCCGCCGGGACCGGCCGCCGCCCCGGGAACCACCCGCCCTGGACGCGCCGTCGGCGAGCCCGAGCGCACCTGCCCTGGCCTCCCCGGAGGGCCGTGCGCCGACACCGTCCTCCTTGTACTTCCAGTGCGCCGCGATCCCGTACTCGGCCCGGTTGTGCATCGCGTGCGTCCGGATCTGCAACTCGACGGGCTTGCCCTCGGGCCCGATCACCGTCGTGTGCAGCGACTGGTACATGTTGAACTTGGGCATCGCGATGTAGTCCTTGAACCGGCCCGGGATCGGCTTCCAGTTCGCGTGGATGGTGCCCAGGGACGCATAACAGTCACGCAGGGAGTCGACCAGCACGCGGATCCCGACCAGGTCGTGGATGTCGTCGAACGACCGGCCGCGGACCACCATCTTCTGGTAGATCGAGTAGTAGTGCTTGGGCCGGCCCGTGACGACAGCCTTGATCCTGGCCTCGCCCAGATGCGACTGCACCTGCGTCACCACAGCGGTGATGTAGGTGTCCCGGCTCGGCGCACGATCGGCCACCAGCCGGACGATCTCGTCGTATCGCTTCGGGTAGAGGGTCGCGAAGGCGAGATCCTCCAACTCCCACTTGAGCGAGTTCATCCCGAGCCGGTGGGCCAGCGGGGCGTAGATCTCCAGGGTCTCCCGGGCCTTGCGCTCCTGTTTGTGTTCGGGCAGGAACCGCAGCGTCCGCATATTGTGCAGGCGTGCGGCAAGTTTGACTACAAGGGCCCTCGGGTCGCGGGCCATCGCGACCACCATGCGCCGGATCGTTTCCGCCTGGGCGCCCTCACCGACCTTCACCCGGTGCAGTTTCATCACCGCGTCGAGAACCAGCGCGACGTGATCTCCGAACTCGTCCCGGATCCGCTCGAGTGTCATGCCGGCCTCGCCGACGGTGCCGTGCAGAAGCGCGGCGCACAGGGTCGGCGTGTCCATACCGAGATCGGCAAGGATACTCGCGACCGCGACGGGATGGGTGACATAGGGATGGCCGGACAGGCGGACCTGACCGGCATGCACCCCCGCCGCGGTCTCGAAAGCGTGGTACACCGGGCCGACGTCGGCCCGGGGATGGTTCGCGAGCAGACCGCGCAGCACCGGGTCCAGCAGTGACGGCGGGGTGGCCCGGTGTGACGCGAGCCTGGGGAAACGCCCGCGGACCCGGCGCGGCAGCGGTGGCGACTCGTGACCCAGGCGCGGAACCACCGGCGAACCGTCGCCGGGGCCGGACTCCCCGTGGTCGATGAGGAGTCCGGGCTGGCGGGTCGGTGCGGCCGACGGACCGGGTGGAGCCGACGGAGGGGACGGGGCCGGCCGACCGGACGGAGCCGACCGACCGGACGGAGCCGACGGAGCCGACGGAGCCGAGAAAACAGCTGGTGGCGACTGGGAAACCGACTGCGTAGCGGCTGGCTGGGCAACGGCCGGCTGGGCAACGGCCGGCCGCGGCGCACCGTCGGCCACCGTGGCGCGTCCTGAGGGCACGGCCTGCGGCGTACGTCCTGACCCGACCTCCGGCGACGGTGCGTCGGCGGGCGGACGCCCGCGGCCATCCCCGCAGGCGAGCACGGCGTATTCGCCTGCCGCCGACGACTCCCGAACGGTCGTCGCGCCAGGCTCGGACACTCCGGTCGTCACCGGGGCTGCCTCGGGCACAAGCCGCTCCTGCTTCATGTCGGACCCCTGAAGGCTAACGCTTCCGTGAGCTGTCCTCCTTCCGCAACCCCGTCCAATGCCCGTGGATCACACAAAGGTCACACGGCCGGGGTCGCCACAACCGAGGTCACCGGGCCCAGGAGCGCCAAACCTCTATGATCAAACTTCCATGATCGATGAGATCTCGAGTGGCGCAAGCCGGTCACGTCCCGACAGGAACGTCAGTTCCATGAGCACGGCGAGACCGACGACCTCCGCGCCGGACTGGCGGACCAGTTCGGCCGCGGCGGCCGCCGTACCGCCCGTGGCCAGCACGTCGTCGACGAGCAGCACCCGGTCACCCGGCCGGAACGCGTCGACCTGCACCTCCAGTGTGGCGGTGCCGTACTCCAGGTCGTAGGTGCGGCTGACCGTCTCACCGGGAAGCTTGCCCTGCTTGCGGATGGGCACGACACCCACACCCGTGCGGTAGGCAACCGGGGCCGCCAGCAGGAAGCCACGTGCTTCGATGGCCGCCACGACGGTGGCACCATAGCCGCCCGCGGTCGCGGCCAACTCGTTGATGACCACCGTGAAGGCGGCCGGTGTCACCAGCAACGGCGTGATGTCCTTGAAGACCACCCCGGGCTGGGGGAAGTCGGTGACATCCCGGATATGGGCGCGCAGCACGTCTGCGGCGGTGGTGCCGGACGCCGTGGTGCCGAGGGCGCCGGCACCTGCTGCTCCGCTGGTCGTTTCGGTTGGTTCGATGGTCGTCACCGCCGCTTTTTACCGCTGGGACGACCTTTGCGGCCAGAACGTCGGGCCGGTGCCGGACGGCGCGCCGCACCGGGTCGTCCCGGCCGGGCACCGGCGACAGCCGGTTCACGGTCGCTGGCGGGCTCCTCACGTCCACGATCATCAGCGTCCGTGGTGGTGGTCGCGGCATCGGGAAATCCGCTCCCCGGCCCCCGACCGGCCGCCACAGCCACAGTGTCAGATGCACGACCACCGGCAACCGCCGCCGCGCGTCGGGACTGCCTGACGGGCTCGCGGGCGGCCACCGCCCGCGCCCGGGCCACCCGCTGGTCCAGCGCCTTGACCGCCGGCTCGTTCTTCTTCAGATCCACCAGCACCGGAGTGGCGAAGAACAGCGACGAATAGGTGCCCGAGGCGATGCCCACGAACTGGGCGAGGGCGAGATCCTCCAGGGTGCCGGCGCCGAGCAGACCGGCACCGACGAACAGCAGCGAGGCGACCGGTACGAGCGCGATGAACGAGGTGTTGAGCGAACGCATCAAGGTCTCGTTCAACGCGTCATTGGTGGCCTCCGCGTAGGTGCGTCGGCTGGTCGTGCCCATGCCGGCGGTGTTCTCCCGGACCCGGTCGAAGACGACAACCGTGTCGTAGAGGGAGAACCCGAGAATGGCCAGCAGAGCGATCACCGTGGACGGGGTGACCTGGAAACCGACCAGCGAGTAGACGCCCATCGTGACAACGAGGTCATGGATGAGAGCGGCCATGGCGGCAACCGCCATCTTCCACTCGAACCGGACCGACAGGTAGATCATTACCAGCACCAGGAACACCGCGAGCCCCTGCAGTGCCTTGCTGGTGATGGTCGACCCCCACGACGCGCCCACCGTCGAGATGTCGATGTCGGTCGGGGCAACCTCGAAACGCTTCTCGATGGCGTCCTGGAGCGAGCTGGCCTGCGCACCGGAGAGGGTCGGGGTCTGCACCCGCAACTGGTGGGATGTGTCGAGCTCCTGGATGACCGAGTCGGCCGGGTTGACCCCGACCGAGGACAAGGTCGCCTCGGCCTCGGCAACCGACCTGCCCCCGGACGGGAACTGGAACAGCGCACCGCCCTTGAAGTCGATCCCCAGGGAGAAACCCCGGATCAGCATGCTGGCGATGCAGACGGTCAGCAGGACGCCGGAGGCGACATACCAGATCCGGCGGCGGCCGACGAAGTCGACATGGGACTCACTGCGGTAGAGCCGGCTGGCCCAGGACATCTCTACTCCCCCTGCGCCGTGCCGGACGGACCCGACCATGACGGCCGCGGGTCGCGCGACGAATGAAGATCAGGCGAATCCTGGTCGGCCCCGGAGGTGTCCGCCTCTGTTGCCGAAGCCCTGTTGGCCCCGGCCCGGCCCGGGGCAACCGCGGCCTTCTCCCGTTTGGTCAGACGCGGCGCGGGGGCGGGGGCGGTCCCACTCGACTGGCCACAAACCGCCGCCATGGTGAGGCCGGAGAAACGGCTGGTGACAAAGAACGACCTGCGCACGAGCAGCCAGACGGCCGGTTTGGTGAAGATGAACATGATCAGTACGTCTACCAGGGTGGACAGCCCGAGGGTGAAGGCGAATCCCCGGACGGACCCGACCGAAAGGACGTAGAGCACCGCGGCGGCGAGGAAGGAGACCGTGTCCGCGGACAGCATGGTCCGCCGGGCCGGCGGCCAGGCACGGTCGACCGCCACGCGCACGCTGCGGTTCTGGCGAACCTCGTCCTTGATGCGTTCGAAGTAGACGACGAACGAGTCCGCGGTGACACCGATGGACACGATCAGACCGGCGATCCCGGCCAACGTGAGGGTGAACCCGATCCATTTGCCCAGGAGCACGACGGAGGCGTACACCAGCAGTCCGCTCACCGCCAGCGAGCTGAGCACCACTATCCCGAGGGCCCGGTAGTACATGAACGAGTAGAGCGTCACCAGCGCAAGGCCGATGACACCCGCTAGCAGGCCGGCGTTGAGCGAGTCCTGACCCAGGGTCGGGGAGATCGACTCGGCGCTGGACTGCTCGAAGGCCAGCGGCAGGGCACCGTAGCGCAGGACGTTGGCGAGATCCTGGGCGCTGGACTGGGTGAACGAGCCCGATATCTGGGCGTCACCGGCGATACGGTCGTTGGTGGTCGGAGCCGACTGCACCACCCCGTCCAGCACGATCGCCACCTGCTTGCCGATCGTCTTCTCGGTCAGAGCGGTGAACTTCGCCTGCCCACCACCGGTGAAGCTGACGTTGACGACCCACTCGCCGGTGCTCACCGACGTGGTTCCACCCGAGCTCGCAAGCCCGGCCGTCGCCGACTTCACATCGGTACCGACCACCGTCGCGGGCATCAGCAGGTACTTGACAGTGCCGGAACGATCGCAGGAGGCCACCCACTCCGTCGGCCGATCGGTGCTGGCCGCCCGGCTGCGAACGTCCGACGGTGCGCAGGTCAGGCTTTCGAACCTGCCGGTGACATCAGCCGGCGGCATATCGGCGCTGGCCGGCGCGGGCTGGTCCGCCGTCGCCGGCGGTACCGCGGCAGTCGCCGGCGGTGCTGATGCGGCCGGTACCGGTGCGGCCGATCCGGCCGGGGCTGTCGGCGCTGCCTGAGCGAGCAGGCCGGCACCGACCACGTCCGACCGGGTCGTGGTGGACGCCGACGGAGCGGTGACGGCGGGCAGGCTCGCGGACGCGCCAGGCACGGGTGCAGAGGCCGGGGCGCCGGCCGCCGGAACCGTCGGTGTTGCTGTCGGAGCCGTCGGTGTGGTCGGTGCGGCCGCCGGGGCCGGGGCGGCGGCCGCGGAGGTGTAAACCTGGCGGAAACGCAGCTCGGCGGTCTGCCCGACCAGTTCGACGACATCGTTGCGACCGCGACCGGGAACCGAGATCTCGATCTGGGTGTTGTTGCGCTTGACCTCGGCCTCGGCGACACCGAGCCCGTTGACTCGCTCCCGGATGATGTCGACGGCCTTGTTGACGGCACCGCTGTCAACGCCCTTGCCAGGCTCGGTCGACCGGGGCGTGAGGATCACACTCGTCCCGCCCTGCAGGTCCAGGCCGAGCTTCGGCGTCCAGGTGGATGTCAGCGCCATGGTGGAGTAAAGCAGCGCAATGATCCCGAAGAGAAGCCCGATCCGGGACCAGGCGGGGCTCATGGCCTTACGCCGTCGCCCTGACCCTCGTGCCAACGGATATCCCTTCGTCACGCGCCGTCGCGCTCACATTGCTTTCTGGTGGACCTACCCGATGGACGGCGATCCGTCCACGACCGGAGAAACCGGTGTGGACCAACCGTCACGGCGCGACGGTGCCGACCGCGCCCAAGGTATCGGAACGAGTGTCATGCCGGAGGCGTTCCGATACCACGTTCGTAGCGCTGATATTCGCCTATTCGTCGAACAGGACGAAAACCAGAGCCGGTCGGAACCGACGCCGGTCAGCCTTCCCTCCCCCGCCCCGAGGCCGGATCATCGGGTTCCCCGGGTTCCCCGGCGTCTGGCTGCTCCTGACTGCCGGTGGCGTCCCTGCGCTTGGTCGTGTCGACACGCTTGGTCGTGTCGGCGGGCGCTGCGTCCGAAACGTGGCCATGAGCTGCTCCACCGTCCTCGGTGTCGTGCTCATGGAGGTGATCGTCCGCCTCGTCGCCATTGTGGTCACCATCGTGGTCGTGGTCGCCGTCATGCGGCCCGTCCGCCGCCGGCGGGGAGACGATCCGAGCGACCGCGGCGCGGGTGAACCGGCAGACCACGTCCGGCGCCACTTCCAACAGCACGTCACCGTCTTCGACCTCGACCACCGTGGCATACAGCCCCGCGGTGGTCACGACCAGCGCCCCCGGAACGAGCGAGGTCAGGACCTGCTGCTGGGCCCGCTGGCGGCGTCGCTGGGTCACGATGAAGAAAAAGACGAGCGCCAGGATGAGAAGCAGGGGAAAGAACCCGCCGAGCCCACCACTGCCGCCATCCTGGGCCGCCTCCTGGGCGACCACGATTACCTGCACGTCCATGTCCTCCCATGTTGTGCGGCCGATGGTACGTACCGGCCGCGGGGCCTCGACGCCAGGCCCCACAAGAGTGCGCTTAGTCGCCGTCGACGGGGGGGATCGGAGCCTGCGAGCGTCCCAGGATGCCCTCGACCGGATCGAGACCGAGGTGGGTGAAGGCGGCCGGGGTGGCGATGCGTCCCCGGGGGGTCCGGGCGAGCAGGCCGGCGCGTACCAGGAACGGCTCGGCCACCTCCTCGACCGTGTCCGGTTCCTCCCCCACCGCCACCGCCAGGGTCGCCAGACCCACCGGTCCACCGTTGAACGCACCAGCGCCTCCAGCACCGCCCGGTCGAGGCGGTCCAGGCCGAGCGCGTCGACGTCGTAGATGCGAAGAGCAGCCTGGGCGACCTCGCGGGTGACGACCCCGTCCGCCCGTACCTCGGCGTAGTCACGCACCCGTCGCAGCAGCCGGTTGGCGATCCGGGGAGTCCCGCGTGACCTGCCGGCGACCTCTGCCGCGCCGTCGCCGGTGAGGCGCACGCCGAGCAGCCCCGCCGAGCGGACCAGCACGTCGATCAGTTCGCCGGTGTCGTAGAAGTCCATGTGGGCGGTGAAACCGAAACGGTCGCGCAACGGTCCGGTGAGAAGACCGGAGCGCGTGGTCGCACCGACAAGGGTGAACGGGGCGATGTCCAACGGGATCGCGGTGGCGCCGGGGCCCTTGCCGAGCACGACGTCGACCCGGAAGTCCTCCATCGCGGCGTACAGCAGCTCCTCGGCCGGGCGTGCGATGCGATGGATCTCGTCGAGGAACAGCACCTCGCCCGGGGCGAGCGCGGTGAGGATCGCCACGAGATCCCCCGCCCGTTCGACCGCCGGTCCACTGGTCATCCGCAGCGGAACCGCCATCTCCCGAGCAATGATCACGGCAAGGCTGGTCTTGCCGAGCCCTGGCGGCCCGGACAGCAGGACGTGGTCGGGTGGGCGCTCGCGGGCCCGTGCCCCCTCAAGCATGATCGTGAGCTGCTCGCGGACCTTCTGCTGGCCGACGAACTCCGCCAACGTCCCCGGACGCAGGCCGGCCTCGAAGGCACGCTCCTGCGGCTCGGCCACCGGCGAGACCAGACCCTCGACATCCATCGGCTGCCCTTACCGGGGTCGCAGGGCGGCCAGGGCCCGGCGCAGTAGCACACCCACGGGATCCGGCGCCTCGTCACGGCCGGCGCCACCGGCACCGCCACC
>NZ_CAAAFT010000299.1:17661-24641 GCF_900634765.1 Candidatus Protofrankia californiensis
GTCCTGGCCCGCACGGCGGTCACGCCCGTTACCGCCGTGCCCGTTGCCGGTCCAGACCACGGCCAAGGCGTCATCGGCCTCCCGCGCGGTGTAGCCGAGCCCGAGCAGCGCGAGGCGGACCTGCTCGGCGACAGTGACGCCGGCGCCCGCGGGCGGCACGGCACCATCGCCGCCGGTAACCCCACCCGTGGCAGGGCCGCCGTCCCCCGCAGCGGACACCGCAGTGGGCGCGGGGGGCCCGAGCCGGTCCTTGAGATCGAGGATGATGCGCTGCGCGCCCTTACGACCGATACCAGGCACCTTCGTCAGGGCTGTGAGGTCCTCCGCCGCGACCGCACGGCGCACGCCGTCCGGGCTGTGGACGCCGAGCACGGCCTGGGCAAGTCTGGGACCGACCCCGGAGGCTCCCTGCAGGGTCTCGAAGACGTCGCGCTCGTCGGCGTCGGCAAAACCGTAGAGGGTCAGCTCGGTCTCCCGGACGACCAGCGTGGTGACCAACCGCGCGTCCTGCCCGACCCGTAGCCGGGCGAGGGTCGCAGGGGTGCACTGGACGAGCAGACCGACCCCACCCACCTCGACGACGGCGGCTTCGGGTGACAGGGCGGCAACCGTCCCGGACACGGACGCGATCATCAGAGGCTCCCGCCGGGGACCGCAGGGGCCTGCCTGACGGCCGCCCGCATCCTGGCAAGCGCCGGCCCCCGCGACAAGTGGCAGAGAGCAAGGGCCAGGGCGTCGGCGGCATCGGCCGGGCGCGGCGGGTCGGACAGCTTCAGCAGGCGGCTCACCATGAAGGTGACCTGAGCCTTATCCGCCCGGCCGCTGCCACTGACCGCAGCTTTCACCTCACTAGGGGTATACAGTGCGACCGGTAGACCACGGCGTGCCGCAGTGACGATCGCCACCGCCCCGGCCTGGGCGGTACCCATGACCGTCCGGACGTTGGCCTGGCTGAACACCCGCTCGACCGCGACCGCGTCGGGGTTGTGCCGGTCGATCCACTCGCCGAGGCCGCGTTCGAGCGCCCACAACCGGGAGGCGACGTCGTCGGTAGCAGGAGTGCGCAGCACACCGACCTCGATCAGGGACGTCTGCCGACCCGGCCCGCCGTCGACGACCCCGAGACCGCAACGGGTAAGCCCCGGATCGACCCCCAGCACCAGCACCGGCACCCTCCCCAACCAGCTCGTTGACCAACAGCCCGACCATCCGTCGGACATCGTGACCGCCAAGTGGCCTGAGGATTTAGGCCTCCCGGCGACGCGAAAAACATGATCGCGCCGTCTTCGGCCCTCCAGCGGCCCGAAGAACTGGCCCTCCCGGCGGTTCGCCACGATTGTGACACGTCTGAACGCCTGTTCGAGTGTAGCGACACGCCCGCCCGGCAAACCCCTCGCAGCTCAAGGACGGAATCAACCGGCGCTTCGGAATGCCACAGCCGGCCATCGGCCCAGCACAGATCGGCATATGGTGAGGTGACCGTTGGCGCACTGAGGAGACCGTCGGCGCCCTGCCGGGAAAGAGGTCCACGCATGGGCTCCGATGCCGCGACCGGCGCCGAAGCGGCGACCGGATCGGCAGCCGAACATAGGAGCGGGCAACCGCCGCGTGCGCACGGGTCGGTCCGTGCGCGGCACGTCCGCCTCGATGCCGGCGACGTGGAGCTGTCCGGGTTGCTGGCCGAACCCGACGGTGAGCCGCGGGCCGTCGTCGTCGGCCTGCCTGGTGGGGGGATGCGCGCGTCCTACTTCCACGGCCGCGCGCACCCGGACCTGTCCCTGCTGACCATCGGTGCGACCCTGGGATTCAGCGTGCTGGCACTGGACCGTCCCGGCTACGGCGCCTCGGCGGCTCTGGAGCCGGCCCGCCAGACGCTGGCCGCACAGACCGCCATCACCTGGCGGGCGCTGGAGACCTTCGCGGCATTCCACGCCGTGGGAGCGGGCCTGTTCCTGATCGGCCATTCGTTCGGCACGATGCTGTCGGTGTCACTTGCCGCGGACGAGCGCGGCAGCAGCCTGCTCGGGATCGACGTCTCCGGGGTGGCGGCACGATACCGTGACGATCTGTGGTCGCTGCAGCTCAGCGTCGCAGGCGGCAGCGTGGCTGAGACCCGCAGGCAGCGCGCCATCGCGGCCCGCAAGCTGTTCTGGGGGCCGGAGCACCTTTACCCGTCCGGCACGTTCCTCCTGGGCGTGGCACCGGCGGTCCCCGTGCCGGTCGGTGAGGCATCCGATGCCACGAAGTGGCCGCAGATGCTGCCCCTGCTGGGCCCACGGGTGCGGGTGCCGGTCCGCTGGACGCTTGCCGACCACGAGTACTGGTGGGATGTCGGCGAGACGATGGAGGCCGAGATCCGTGCCGCGTTCAGCGCCGCGCCCCACTTCGAACTGGTCCAGCAGCGCGGAGCGGGCCACAACCTCAGCCTGGGGTGGGCGGCCCGCTCCTACCATCTGCGGGCGCTGTCCTTTGCCGAGGAATGCATCCGCGACCGGGCCACGGACTGACCACACCCGAGAACACGGTGATGCCGAGAACCACGGTGGCCACCGAGAACCACAGCGGCGCCGAGAACGCGGTCAGGCCGACACCAGCTCCATGATCTCATCGGAGATGTCAGCGTTGAACCAGACGTTCTGGACGTCGTCGAGGTCCTCGAGCGCCTCGACGATCTTGAGGACCTTGCGCGCAGTCTCCTCCTCCAGCGGCACGCTGACACTGGGCAACCAGGAAAGGTCCGCCGAGGACACCGTGAGCCCCGCCCCGGCAGCCGCGAGGCGCACCGCGTTGAGGTCCGTCGCCTCCGAGACGACCTCGAAGGCGTCGCCCAGGTCGTCGACCTCCTCCGCACCGGCGTCGAGAACCGCGGTCAGGACGTCGTCCTCACCGAGCCCGGGCGTCTTTGCGACGAGGACGACGCCCTTACGGTTGAACAGGTATGACACCGAGCCGGGATCGGCGACGCTGCCGCCGTTGCGGGTGATGGCCACGCGGACGTCGGAGGCGGCCCGGTTGCGGTTGTCGGTCAGGCACTCGACGAGCACGGCCACCCCGTTCGGCGCGTACGCCTCGTAGGTGATCTCCTCGTAGTTGGCCCCGCCGGCAAGCTCGCCCGATCCCCGCTTCACGGCGCGGTCGATGTTGTCGTTGGGAACCGACTGCGACTTCGCCTTGGCGATGGCGTCCGCAAGCGTCGGGTTCCCGGCCGGGTCCCCACCACCGGTCTTGGCCGCCACCTCGACCGTCTTGATCAATTTCGCGAACAGCTTCCCGCGGCGCGCGTCGATGACAGCTTTCTTGTGTTTGGTGGTCGCCCACTTGGAGTGACCGCTCATGCCGTGCCCCTCACCTGTCCCAGCCCCTGCCTTTCACGAATGCCCTCCACCATGCTGACGAACAGCTGGTGTATACGCGTATCGCCGGTGAGCTCCGGATGGAACGCGGTTGCCAGCACATTGTCCTGGCGGACCGCGACAATCCTGTCACCGACCCTACCGAGCACCTCGACCTCGTCCCCGATCTTCTCCACCCACGGCGCCCGGATGAAGACCGCCCGGACCGGACCGCCGGCGACGCCGGTGACGTCGATCTCCGCCTCGAACGAGTCGACCTGGCGACCGAAGGCGTTGCGCCGCACGACCACGTCCAGCCCGCCCAGCAGCGGCTGACCGGGCCGGCCGTCCAGGACGTCCCTGGCCAGCAGGATCATGCCAGCGCACGAACCGAACACCGGCAGCCCGGCCGCGATCGCGTCACGCAGCGGCTCCAGGAGCTCGAACACCCGCAGCAACCGGCCGATCGTAGTGGACTCGCCGCCGGGCAGCACCAGCCCGTCCACGGCGTCCAGATCGCACACCCGGCGCACCTCGACAACCCGGGCACCGGCCGCGGCCAGTGCCCGGGAATGCTCGCGGACGTCGCCCTGCAGAGCCAGCACACCCAGCCGCACCGTGCCGGCTGTCGCTGCCGACGCCTGTGCCGGCGCCGCGGCCTGTGACAGAGCCATCCCGGGGTCGTTCACCATCCGCGGTCGGCGAAGCGGTCCGTGGGCGCGAGCTCGCCGACGTTGATACCGACCATGGCCTCGCCGAGGCCGCGGGAGACCTTCGCGATGACGTCGGCGTGGGTGTACATGGTGGTGGCCTCGACGATCGCCCGGGCACGCCGCGCCGGATCACCGGATTTGAAGATGCCCGAGCCGACGAACACCCCGTCCGCTCCCAGCTGCATCATCAGGGCGGCGTCCGCGGGGGTGGCGATACCGCCGGCGGTGAACAGCACGACCGGGAGCGCGCCGAGCCGCGCCACCTCGGCAACCAGCTCGTACGGGGCGCGCAGCTCCTTGGCCGCCGCGAAGAGCTCGTCGGGGGCCAGTGCGGACAAGCGTGCGATCTCCGCCCTGATCGTGCGCATGTGCACGACCGCGTTGGACACCTCGCCGGTGCCCGCCTCACCCTTCGACCGGATCATGGCTGCGCCCTCGCCGATCCGGCGCAGCGCCTCCCCCAGGTTGGTCGCGCCGCATACGAACGGGACGGTGAACCGCCACTTGTCGATGTGGTGGTGCGGGTCGGCCGGAGTGAGGACCTCGGACTCGTCGACGTAGTCGACCCCCAGCTCCTGGAGCACCTGGGCCTCGACGAAGTGGCCGATGCGCGCCTTGGCCATCACCGGGATCGACACCGCCTCGATGATCGATGCGATCATCTCCGGGTCGCTCATCCGGGCAACCCCGCCCTGGGCGCGGATGTCGGCGGGAACCCGCTCCAGGGCCATCACGGCGACCGCGCCGGCGTCCTCGGCGATCCGCGCCTGGTCGGCCGTGACCACATCCATGATCACACCACCCTTGAGCATCTCCGCCATGCCCCGCTTGACACGGGCCGTTCCCACGTGAGTACCGCCACCGGCACCGGCTCCGCCGGGCAGCGCGGCCGCCCGTGCGGACCCGTGGTCCGGCTGGGCGGGCTCGGCAGTGGTCAGGCCCTCGGACATGGCATGCCTCTCTGTACGCAGACTGGATCGGTGGGCAGGAATCAGTCCGCAGCGAACGTCCCGGTTGGACGGACGCCGACAAACCGCGGCTTCCACGAGCGGAACCACGTCGGACGCGCGAAATTCAACCCGGGCGGAAGACATCCCATCCTACGACCGGAAGCCCGTCCCGGACGGGACGGCGATTACGACCGACAGTACAGAAAAATCTACGGTGCAAACCTGGACATGTCATCGTCATGCGTAGCGCCGTCATGCGTACCGTCATCATCGGAGCCGTCGGCGCCGGGGTGCTCGTTCCTGCCCCCGATGTCGCCGCGCATTGGAAGCGCGTCGTCGATCTCGAAGTAGGCGGGCAGGAGGCTGCGGCCGGACAATCGCAGCACCCGCACGATCCGTCTGGCACGCAGCGCCCGCACGTCGCGTACGGCGTCGTTGTGCAACTGGCGGGCGAGAGCGACCCGGGCGGCGGCGACATCCACCGCGTGCAGGGCGTCCGGCGCCCGATCCGCGGTCGCCGTGACCGCCGGGGAGCGCAGGGCCCGGCTGAGGCTGTTCTCCGCCGCCTCGGTGTCGTTGTCCAGCGGGCCGCCCGCCGCGGGGGCCACATGTGCCGCCCGGGCCCGCTCCACCGCCTCGCCCAGCTCCACCAGCTCGCACCGCCGGGCCAGTTCCCCGGCCACGTCCACCCGCAGCGCCAGCTGGCCGACCAGACCCGCCCGGGCGTCGTCCACCCGGACCGCCAGGCGGTCCAGACGGCTTGCCAGCCAGGTGAGATAGGTGGCGATCGCCACGACAATCACGACCGTAACAACGACGAGGGTCACCTCGCGCAGCGTAGTCAACATGGGGTGGGAGCGCGCCAGCGGGCATGAACCTCCTCACACCGGATGGCGGACGGCCTCCGAGCGGCCCAGGAACCTGAGCCTCCCGGACCTCAAGGTCGACCCCCGGATCGGCCCCCGGACCCGAGCGCGAAAAGAACATGATCGTGCTGCCGCCGGCCCGCTAGGCGCTGTTCGCCGCCAGCGACACGGGCCTGTCGCCGACGACCATCTCGTACACTCCGACGATCTGCTTCGCGATCACCGTCCAGTCGTAGGCGGCCACCACCGCCCGGCCCCGCCCGGCCAGCCGCCCGCGTTGCGCGGGATCGGCCAGCAGATCGGCGAGGGTGTGAGCGAGGCTCGCCGCGTCGGCGACCGGGAAAAGCCGGCCGGCGCGGCCATCGTCCAGGACCCGACGGAAGGCGTCGATGTCACTGGCCACCACCGGAACACCCGCGGCCATCGCCTCCAGCAGGACGATGCCGAAGCTCTCCTGCCCCGTGTTGGGCGCGCAGTAGACCTCCCCCGAGCGGAACACCCGGGGTTTGTCCGCGTCGGAGACGAGACCGAGCAGGTGGACGCGGTTGCGCAGGTCCGGCTGCACCCGGTCGAGCACCGCCTCCCCGTCGCCGGGGCCGGCGACCAGCAGCCTGGCGTCGGCGCACCGCGCCACCAGGGTCGGCAACGCCGCAAGCAGCACGTCCAGACCCTTGCGCGGCTCGTCGATACGCCCGAGGAAGACGACCGTGGAGCCGTTCGAGACCGGTTCGGGCAGCGGGACCGCCCGCTGGAAGGTGGGTATCGACACGCCGTTGGGAATGAGGATCGCGTCCACGCCGAGATGCTCGACGAGCGTGCGGCGGGCCGCTTCGGACACCGCGATCCTCGCCCGGACCTTCTCCATGGACGGCTGCAGCGCCCCGTGCGCGGCTGTGAGGATCTTCGAACGCGGGTTGGACGTGTGGAACGTGGCGACGATCGGGCCGTCCGCGAGCATGCAGGCGAGCAGGCTGACGCTCGGCGCCGTCGGTTCGTGCACGTGCAGGACGTCGAAGTCGTGCTCGCGCAGCCACCGGCGCACCCGCGCCGCGGACACCGGCCCCATCAGCAGCCGAGCGACCGAGCCGTTGTAGGGCACCGGCACGGCGTGGCCGGCGG
>NZ_CAAAFT010000299.1:24666-27478 GCF_900634765.1 Candidatus Protofrankia californiensis
GGCACGGCGTGGCCGGCGTCCACGGCGTACGACGGGAGCGCGCTCTCGTCGCCCACCGGAGTGATCACCGATACGTCGTGGCCCAGATCGACCAGGGCCTCCGCCAGATCACGCACGTGGATCTGGACCCCTCCGGGCACGTCCCAGGTGTAGGGGCAGGCAAGGCCGATCTTCATGTTCCCGTCCCCGTCCGCGCCGCCGGCGGCTCGTCCCGCCAGATGCGCTGGAGCATGTGCCAGTCCGCGGGATGGGCCGCGATGCCCTCGGCAAAGGCGTCGGCCAACGCCTGGGTCATCCGCGCCACGTCGGTGTGCGGCACCGCGGGGTGGATTCGCACGCTCCAGCCGTCCCGGTCGAACCAGAGCGTAGCCGGTAGCAGGGTCGCGCCGGTCCGTAATGCGAGGGCGGCCGGTCCCGACGGCATCGTGGCCGTCGCACCGAAGAACACCACCGGCACGCCGGCCGCGGACAGGTCGCGGTCGGCCAGCAGGCAGACCGTGCCGCCCTTGTTGAGGCGGTCGGCCAACAGGTCGAAGGGGGGTTGCTCACCCCCGGTCAGGGGGATGACCTCCATGCCGAGCGCCGAGCGGAACCGGATGAACCGGTCGAACAGCGATGCCGGCTCCAGGCGTTCGGCCACGGTCGTGAACGGCTCTCCGTTGGCTGCGAGCCAGGCACCGGCGTGCTCCCAGTTTCCCATGTGCGGCAACGCGGCGATGGTCCCGTGACCGGACGCAAGGGCGTCACGCAGGCGCGGTTCGTCCAGCATGCGCATTCCCCCGATGATCCGGTCACGGGAGATGTCCTGTAGGCGGAAGACCTCCAGCCAGTAACGGGCGTAGGAACGCATGGCCACCCGGGTGAGCCGGTCGAGGTCGGTGCCGGGCGGGACGACACGGGCCAGGTTGGAACGCAGCCGCCGGGCACCACGACCACCCCGCCGGGCTGCGACGTCGGCGGCTGCCATGAACGCCACGGCCGCGACGCGCTCGGGCAGCAGCCGGACCATCCGCCAACCCGCCGCGTATGCCAGGTCGGTCATCCGCGCACGCGGGATACCCAATACCGTTCCCGTCAGCGGACCTGCGTGCCGGCAGCCGGTTCGGCCGATGGGACGCCGGCAGCCACGCCCTCCCCGGCGCTCCCGGCCTCCCCGACACCCCGCAGATACTGCCGGTACACGTGAATGATGCGCTGCGTCACTGTCAGGACGGTGGCACCGGCGAGGAACCACAATGCCGCCGGCAGCAGATACGGCACGCCCAGGCCATAGAGACCGGCCGCGACCAGGACGATCAGCAGGCGCTCGCCGCGTTCGGCGAACCCCACGTCACAACCCAGTCCGAGCCCTTCGGCCCGCGCCTTGACGTAGGAGGTGATCGAACCAGCCACCAGGCAGATCAGAGCAGCCGCACACAGCGGCAGTGAGTCACCGTCACCGGCGTACCACAGGATCAACGAGCCGAAGATGGCACCGTCCCCGACCCGGTCGGAGGTCGAGTCCAGGAACGCACCCCACCGGGAGGAAATCCCGCGGGCGCGAGCGATCAGACCGTCAAGGAGATCGGAGAAGACGAACAGCGTGATCACAAGCGTGCCGACGAAGAAGACCCCGCGGGTGAAGAAGCCCAGGGCGGCGCCGGTCACGCCGATGGTGCCCACGATCGTCACCGCATCCGGCGACACCGACGACCGGGCCAACCGCTCGCCCAGGGGATCGAGCACCCGTTGAATCTGCGGCCGCGCCTTGCTAGCGAGCATGTACGTCCCGTCGTGTACGTCCGGTGCTGCCCCTTCACATTACCGCTGCCACCATCGGCAACCAGTTCCTTGCCGGACCGACATGGGTTGTTCACACGCCCGTAGAGGGGGAACCTGTTCTCACGAGTTGCCCAAGGGCCAAAGACAGCGCGATCATGTTCTTCTCGCGCTTGGGGCTCCTGCCGATCCGGGAGGTCCAGCAGTCCCAGGTCCCCAGGCCACTGACAGCAGTTCGCCGCAGACCGTTCACCCACAACAGCCGGACCGTTCACTGCACCCGCACAACCACCATCGCTCACACAACCACCGTCACGGCACGATCACGCGATCCGCCACCGACCGCTGGGAACGGGTCGGATCGGTCCGTCACACGCTCGTCCAGTCACTCAGGCGTCCACTGGTTCCAGCCGCCCAGTGGCCATCACCGGGCCACCGAGTGGCCGTGTCCCACCGGGGAGGCGCAGGTGAAAGCAACCATGTGCGACGATCGTGCCGATCGCCGGCAGGCGACCGACGTGCGCAACGTCATTCTTGTCGGCCACACCGGTGCGGGTAAGACGACCCTTGCCGAGAACCTGCTGGCCGCGGCCGGCAACGGCGAGGCGTCGCACAGCCGTCCCGCCTCACCGCGGCATACCGATCATGACGACGTCGAGCACCGCCAGCGCACGATCAACCTGACGGTGCTGTCCACCACGCACCAGGGCATCCGGATCAACCTTCTCGACACCCCTGGGCTCGCCGACTTCATCGGTGATCTGCGCGCCGGTCTGCGCGGAGGGGACGCGGCCCTGTTCGTGGTCAGTGCCCTCGACGGCGTCGACGGCTTCACCCGTCTGCTGTGGGAGGAGTGCGCCGCCGCCGGCACGCCCCGCGCGATTGTGATCACCAAGCTCGACCGTCCCCGGGCCGACTTCGCCGCGACCGTCGCCACCTGCCAGGAGCTGTTCGGCCCGGGTGTGCTGCCGCTGTACCTGCCGGTGCGCCTGCCGCACGCGGGCGAGCCCGCGCCGGGGCACGGCGGGTACCGGCTGGTCGACCTGCTGTCGGC
>NZ_CAAAFT010000300.1:0-1261 GCF_900634765.1 Candidatus Protofrankia californiensis
TCGCTGGTCAGGGTGTTCTCCGGAACGCTGCGCTCGGACATGACCGTGCACATCTGTGGGCACGGTCGGGCTGAGCGCGGCCATCCCGACCACGACGACGACGGGAAGATCGCAGGGGTCTCCCGACCCGTCGGCCGGTCCGGGCAGCAGCCGGCGCAGACCTGCCGTGCCGGCGACCTCTGTGTCGTGGCGAAACTGGCCACCGCGGAGACCGGCGACACCCTGTCGAGCCCGGACGATCCCATCCTGTTCGAAGCGTGGTCGATGCCGCAGCCGCAGCTGCCCGTGGCGATCCACGCGCAGACGAAGAGTGCGGAGGACAAGCTGTCGACGGCGCTCGCCCGCCTCGTCGCGGAGGACCCGACCCTGACCGTGGAGTACGGCACCGAAACCGGTCAGCTCGTGCTGTGGTGTATGGGCGAGGCACACAGCGACGTCGTCATCGACCGGCTGCGGACCCGCTACGGCGTGGACGTCGACCGTGCGTCGCCGCGGGTCCCGCTGCGGGAGACGCTGCGCGGACCGGCGCGGGGAACCGGCCGGCACGTCAAGCAGTCCGGTGGTCATGGTCAGTACGCAATATGTCATGTCGAGGTGGAACCGCTCCCGACCGGAACCGGCCGGGAATTCCTCGACGAGGTGGTCGGCGGCGCGGTCCCCCGCCACTTTATCCCCTCGGTGGAAAAGGGCGTGCTGCGCCAGCTCGATCTCGGGGTGGCGGCCGGTTATCCGCTCGTCGACATCCGGGTGCGGCTGGTGGACGGCAAGGCTCACTCGGTGGACTCCTCCGACATCGCCTTCCAGGCCGCCGGCGCGCTGGCGGTGAAGAACGCCGCCCGAGCCGCCGGAATCGTCCTGCTCGAACCAGTGCTCGCCGTCTGCGTGCTCACCCCCGACGAGCACGTCGGGACGGTGACCAGCGATCTCGCGGCACGGCGCGGGCGGGTCGTCGGCATCGAGCCCGTCGGCAGCGGGGAGCCGGCCGCAGGCGGGCAGGCACCACCCGGGACTGCCAAGGGCCGCACCGTGGTGCGGGCCGAGGTGCCCGAGAAGGAGATGCTGCGATACGCGGTGGACATCCGGTCGCTGACCCAGGGCACTGGAACCTTCACCCGCAACCATCTGCGCTATGAACCGGTGCCCGAGCACATTGCCGCCGAACAGCTCGGCGAAAGGCCCGGCGGAACCGAGTAGCGCCGGTTCCCCGCCAGCCGGCCGGGCCTACAGCATATCCGGCCCGGCCCGGCCCGGCCCACCGCGC
>NZ_CAAAFT010000300.1:1286-4473 GCF_900634765.1 Candidatus Protofrankia californiensis
GGCCTACAGCATATCCGGCCCGGCCCGGCCCGGCCCACCGCGCCGGTGCCGAATCAATGTCGATTCGGACCCGGCGCGGCATTGATTCGAGCCCGGCGCGGGAACGATTCAATTCCAGCGCGACACTGGGAGAAACGTGACGACGGGGCGGTGGAAACCGGCGCCTATTCGGTTTCCTTCCACGCGGCGGCGGTGATCTCACGGGTCTGGCCCAGCAGCGCGGGCAGCACTTTCGTACCGCCCACGACCGGCATGAAGTTGGTGTCACCACCCCAGCGCGGTACGACGTGCTGGTGGACGTGTTCGGCGATACCGGCACCCGCGACGACACCGAGGTTCATTCCGACGTTGAAACCGTGCGCGCCGCTCGCCCGCCGCAGCGCCCGCAGCGCATGCTGGGTGAACAGGGCCATCTCGGTGGTTTCGCCGTCCACGAGGTCGACATAGTCCGGAATGTGCCGGTATGGCACAACCATGAGATGCCCGGAATTGTACGGGTAGAGGTTGAGGACGGCGTACACGGTCTCGCCTCTCGCGACGACCAGGCCGTCCTCGTCCGACAGGGACGGGATCTCGCAGAACGGACACTCCTGGCCGGCAGGCCGCTCCCCCTTGATATACGCCATCCGGTGCGGTGTGTAGAGCCGGCGGAACGCGTCCGGGCTGCCGACACCAGCCTGCAGCTCAAGGGGAACACCCTCCGGCGTGGTCGGCGTCACGTCCACGAACTGCTCGTTCCTACGGTACTTCCGGGCAACGCAATGTTGCCGGGCGGCGGAGTGTTCCCGGGCGGCGGAGTCGCAGACCTAGGACCACCCTGGTGGCGTGTCACTGGCGGGGCCTCCCGATACGTCCGGAAGCTGGCTGGGTACGTGGGCCGACCAGGCTGGAGACGGCGCATCCACCAGCACCACCATCGCGGCCCGCGCGCTGATGTACATCTACCTACTCCGACCCGGGCATCACGTCAAAACGCCGCTACGATCCGGGATGCCTGGTTGGACACTGCATCACCAGCCTTGGGATGCACACAGGCACCAGCCGCAGATGACTACTCCAGTCAGTCGCTTCGCGATCCCGCATTATGATCGTCAACCTTCCGGTCGACCATAGGAGAGGTTGACGACGTGGGGGGGTCGCCGTCAACCTCTCCCCGGTAGCGTAAGCCGTTTCGAACCACGGCGCCCGTACTATGACCAGAATCATTCAGCGTGTCGCTGCCGGGACAGACCGTCATACCTGGCTCAGGACGTACCTGTTGCCGACCGAGGAACCACGGCGGGGTCAGTAGGAGTTGTCCCCACAGTGACCCGGGGAACTGCGCCTCCCGGACCTGCCAGATCGGCTTCCGGACCCTGGCTACGCCAGGAACCCCGGTCGCGAAAGAAACATGATCGCGTCGCCTTCGGCTCTCCGGACGCACGTCTTCCCCCGCGTCCGGGTCCTGCTGCCGGATGCGTGCCGCGACCCAGCCATGACGGATGCTGTGCTCCAACCCGCCGAACCGGGAGTAGACGATGACATCATCCCAGGCCAGAGCCGTCGACAACCCGGCCGGGAGCGCGCGCCAGGCAAGGACGGACGGCACGGCCAACGGTGCGGCCCTCCGGCGGAGCCCGCACCCTCCGGGCCCGACCGGGCAGCCGCTACGTACCGCGTATGCGTTTCTGACCAACCCGCTTGACCTGCTCACCAGACTGCGCCATGAATACGGTCCGATCGTGCGCGTCCCCCTGGGCCGCAGCGCCGTCTACCTGATCAATGACCCGGCCGCGGTGCAGGAGGTCCTGGTGAATTCCCAGCGGGCCTTTGCCAAGGGTATTCATAGAAAACGGATGCCGGTCAACGAGGGGATACAGCCGCTGGCCCTTCTGCTGGGTTCAGGTCTTCTCACCAGCGCCGGCGAGTTGCACCGGATTCGCCGGCGACTCATACAACCGCTGTTCCACCGTCAGCGCATCTCCGCGTACGGCAGTACATTCGCCACGCTGGCTGAAGAAACCGCCTCCAGGTGGTCCGACGGAAAACAGCTGGATATCCACGCGGAAATATCCGAGCTGACCCTCGGAATCGTCACAAGGACCGTCCTCGACCTGCCCCTGGACAGCGATGTCGTGGCGACGGTGCGGCGGGCGATCGCGGCGAACATGGGCGTGTCACGTCGAGTAATCATCCCAGGCGGCCGGCACCTGGAGAAAATACCGCTGCCCACGACGCTGCGAGCCCGCAGTTCCCGCGCCGACCTCGACCGGCTGATCCGGGAAATGATCGCCGACCGTCGACGCAGTACGGTCGACGGCAACGACCTGCTGTCGCTGCTGCTGGCGGCCCGCGACGCCGACACCGGCGCACCCCTGGATGACGACGCCGTACGCGACGAAGCACTGACGATCCTGCTCGCCGGTCACGAGACCACCGCGAACGCGCTCAGCTGGGCCTTCCATCTGCTCGGCAATGCCCCGCAGGTACGCGAAACCCTGCACGCCGAGCTCGACGAGGTTCTCGGCGACCGACTTCCCAGCCTGGACGACCTGCCCCGCCTTCCCTACACGCAGGCGGTGTTCACCGAGTCGCTGCGGCTGTACCCGGCAGTCTGGATCATGTTCCGGCGAACGCTGGTGGATCACAATCTCGGCGGCTACGACATCCCCGCGGGTTCGACGGTGCTGGTCAGCCAGTGGGTCATGCATCGCGATCCCGAGTACTGGCCCGATCCCGACGGGTTCGTACCGCAACGATGGCTGGAGCCGTCCACAACCGCGCCCCCGGCAACCGGACCAACGGCGTCCGCTGCGGCGACGTCCACAGGACCAGGATCCGCGGTCACCCGGCCGAAGTACGCGTTCTTCCCGTTCGGGGGCGGTACCCGTCAGTGCATCGGCAACACGTTCGCCGAGCTCGAGGCCGCGATAGTACTGGCCACGATCTGCCGTCGCTGGCGCCTGGACCCCGTTGCGGGTGCACCGGTAGTCCCACTCCCCCGAGTCACGTTGCGCCCCCGCCTCGGAGTACCGATGATCGCCCATCGCCGCGACCCCTGACACCCACAATCAAACACCGGGCCCAGGGGTCGTCCCCCGCCATAGGAACGTGGGGGTCCGGGGGGCTCGGCCCCCCGGTAGACATCGCGGCCCCGGCGAAGCCGACCACAGGTCAGCAAGCAGGCGAAACCAGCCTCACTCCCACC
>NZ_CAAAFT010000301.1:0-3987 GCF_900634765.1 Candidatus Protofrankia californiensis
CCTTGAGCTCCGTTTCACGCCATTCTCCTTCCGGGTCACTACTCCAGGTGATTCCGGCACCGGAACCGAAGCGCAGCCGTTCGGCTGCGAACCAGAACGTTCGAATGCCGACCGCGAGCTCGCCCAGCCCCTGGTCGGCATCGACCCAGCCGATTGCGCCGCAGTACGGTCCACGCGCCGACGGCTCCAGGTCCTGGATGACACGTAGCGCGCTCAGCTTCGGAGCACCCGACACCGACCCGGGTGGGAAGCTCGCGGCGAACAGTTCGGGCCAGCCGACATACGGCCGCAGCCGCGCCTCGACGGTGGACACCAGATGCACCAGACCCGGATAAGCCTCGACCGAGCACAGCGTCGGGACGCTCACCCCGCCCGGGCAGGCGACCCGGCCCAGGTCGTTGCGCACCAGATCGACAATCATGATGTTCTCGGCGACGTCCTTCTCCAGCAGGTCGGCCGCGACCCGTCCCGTCCCCTTGATCGGCCCCGACCGCACCACATCGCCCCGGCGCGACAGGAACAGCTCCGGGGATGCGCTGACCAGCCGGATGTCCGCCTCCGGGACATACATCACAGCCGCATACGGGGCCGGGTTGCCGTACGCCAACGCCATGCCTAGGGCCGCGATCGCCTCACCGCTCTCGGCGGCCATGGGTACGGACAGCACCCGGCACAGATTGACCTGATAGACCTCACCGGCAGCGATCTCGGCGCGGATGCGCCGCACGCCGGCGATATAGCCGTCTTGGTCTAGACTACTCGTCCATGCATCGCGTGGCGGGCCGCACCACGGCCGTCCCGCGATCGCCGTCAGCGGAGGGGCGGCGCGGACGTCCGCAAAACGCACGCACCGCGCCTCACCCTCAAAATCGACCACGACCGCCCAGAAACCGCCGCGGTCGAGCGCGGCCAGGTCGTCGGTGACATCGATCACGCCGGTTGCGAGCCTGCCGCCGGCAACCATGAAGGACGCCGTCCGCCACGGCGGGCGGCGCCGAGCCTCCGCCCGACCCCCCGCGGCCTGCGCCGCCGGCTTCCCAGCACCGACGAAGACGCCGCCCGGCCTGGCTTGCCAGTTGCGGTCCGGACTGTCCCGAGTCGCGCTGTCCATCCGAATCACGCTACCGGTGTCCGGGCCGGCGGCACGCGGCCCGACCAGCCGGTTTTGACAGCCGGCAAGCACAACCGGCACCGGCGAGCGGGCAACGACACAGAAACTTCACATCGCAGACACAGCGGACGGCGGGTCATTCGACGCTTCCCCCCATCGTCCGCTAGAGTGCTAGCTGCACCGCCAAGAGGCGGGGCACGCGGACGTGGCTCAGCTGGTAGAGCATCACCTTGCCAAGGTGAGGGTCGCGGGTTCGAATCCCGTCGTCCGCTCGAGAGTGTGTGAGGTCAGAGGTCAAGCCCGTCCCGGCCTCCTTGGCGGAGTGGCCGAGTGGTTTAGGCAAGGGCCTGCAAAGCCCTGTACGCGGGTTCGATTCCCGCCTCCGCCTCGGCAATAAAGCAACAAACTGGAACAAACTTGGGCGATTAGCTCAGTGGGAGAGCGCTACCTTGACACGGTAGAGGCCACTGGTTCAATCCCAGTATCGCCCACGCGCTGGCTTGGCCTGCTCGCTGATCTGCGGTCAGCTTCGCCGGAGCCGGGATGTCTGCCCGGGGGCCGAGCCCCCCGGAGCCCCCCACGTTCCTATGGCTGGGGCAACTTTCCGCCCCCGACGCCGAGCTGCGCTCGGCCGGACGGGTTTGAACGACTACCGGCTTGGCCTGCTCGCTGACCTGCGGTCAGCTTCGCCGGAGCCGGGATGTCTGCCCGGGGGGCCGAGCCCCCCGGAGCCCCCCACGTTCCTATGGCTGGGGCAACTTTCCGCCCCCGATGCCGAGCTGCGCTCGGCCGGACGGGTGGGGATAACGACAAAGAGCCCCGGACCGATGAGTGACCTGTGTCCTCGGAAAGCGCGAACCCCGGCTGCTCCTCGTCCGGGGAGGGACCAGGGCCATGGGCTGGCCGACACGCGGCTCGTCGGGTGAGCCTCGTGCACTGCTCGTGGTCGGTGTGACTGTGACGCGGAATCAGAGGCTGGCCAGCCGGTGGATGACGGAACCGGGGCTGCGTCGGTGGTCGGGAAGGGGCGAGGAGCTGCCGTTACCCGGTGGGTCTGCATCCGGGTCGGATCGTCGATGTGGACGGGCCGCTGGGGAACGATGTCCGACGCTGCCGATCGGCAGGGTGCCCGACCGGCACGTTCACCGGGAACGGAGTGCCTTGTCCATTTCTATGGAGTCGGCGACGGCAGGTGAGGCATCCGGGCCTCGAACTGGCCAACTGTCGGCAGCGCCATACGGGGGGTCGCCGTGTCTCTCATCTTCATCAGCTACGCATCGCAGGATCGCGCAGAGGCGACTCTGCTCAAGAACAGCCTGACCTCCGCCGGTCTCACCGGTGTCTTCCTTGATTACGATCCGTCGGATGGTGTCCCGCCGTCGGCCCGTTGGGAGAAGCATATTTGGCAGGAGCTCCGCCGTTCTGACGCCGTCGTGTTCCTCGGGACCCGTCATTCCGCCGATTCGCAATGGTGTCACAGTGAACTCTCCTACGCGCAGATCAAAGGGATCCCGATCTTTCCCGTCCTCCTGGAACCGGATCTCGAGGTCCCTCTGCTCGCCGACAGCCAGTGGCGCGGCTTCCTCGCAGGCGAGGAGACCTCGACCGAACGCAACTATAACGTTGCATTCAGAATAGTAGGAAGTAATAGTACGATGAGCTACCGGAAATGATGAGAGGGAAACATCTATGTCAGCGACGCCCAAAACGACTGTGGTCAGGGTGCCCAAGGCTGGCGAAATGGTTGCCGCCCAGCTTCGCCGACAGATCGTGACCGGCCAACTGCGCGAAGGCGACCTGCTCCCCTCCGAACCGGTCCTGATGGAGCAGTTCGGAGTGTCCCGGCCAACCCTGCGTGAAGCGTTCCGCATCCTGGAATCCGAGCAGGTCATCCACGTCCGTCGCGGTGCCCATGGCGGCGCCCAGGTGCTCCTGCCCGACACCGCGGCCGCCAGCCGCTACGCCGGCGCACTCCTGCAATATCGGGGAACGACCCTCGCCGACGTGTACGAAGCACGCTCCCACCTGGAGTCGGCAGCCGTGGCTATGCTCGCCCGGGAGCGCTCCGCGGCCAACCTCCGCAGGCTCAACCAGATGCTCGCCGAGGGCGAAGCCCTGCTCGACGACCCCGTCACCTTCGCCGAGAAGCACGACCTGGAATTCCACCGGCTCCTGATGGAGCTCTCCGGGAACCAGACCATGATGATGTTCCTGGACATCCTGTTCTCGATCATCAAGAGCCACGACGAGAAGTTCATCCGCGAACACCGCAGCAGGCCGTTCAGCACGTCCAACGTGACCGCCGCGCACGACGCCCACATCAAACTGGTCGAGCTCATCCGGCAGAAAGACGCCGACAAGGCAGTCGCCTTCTGGCGCGAACACCTCACCCAGGTCACCAAGTTCATGGTCCAGGATCCCGGCGAAACCATCCTGGACGTGCTGTCCTAGTGTCTCGTGATTCCGCTTCACTTACTCGATCGAAGGTTCTGATCAAGCCCGCGACCAGCGTAGATGACTTAGAGTAACGTAAATTGCCCGGAATCACGAGACACTAGGGCCTGGTTAGGCGGGGTAGTAACGGCGTGTTGACACCCGCGCGGAGCTGAGTGCGATGACGCCGAATCAACTCGCGGACGCCCGGAAGCGGTCGGCGGCGTTCGCCGCGGAGATGTTCGGGCTAATCGGATCGGGATACCGGCTCGGACGCGTCCCACCGGTTCATCGGACGATCCCCGTAGAAGATCGGCCGTGTGACAGGTCGAGATGATATCAGGACGGTCGCGTGGCGAGGAAGGCTGTTATCCCGTCCACAATGCCCTGTGCGGCACGTTGGCGCCACGCGGCGTCGGAGACCCGCGTGGCGTCGATGGGAT
>NZ_CAAAFT010000301.1:4295-26426 GCF_900634765.1 Candidatus Protofrankia californiensis
GCGCAATCCCATCGACGCCACGCGGCGTCGGAGACCCGCGTGGCGTCGATGGGATTGCGCATGTTGGCGCATTCGATGAATACCTTGGGGATCCGGGAGAGGTTCAAGCCGCCCAGGTCCGTACGAAACGACAGGCCCGCGTGCGCGATGTAATCGGCCCGCGCTTCGCCGGTGTTCTGCTCGAAAGAGGCACCCACCGCGTCCGCGAGCTGAGCTGACGGAGCAAGAATCGCGGCGTTGCCGCCGTCCGGGCTCAGACTCGGAGCGATGACATGGAATCCGGTACCGTTTGCCGGCCCGCCGTCGGCGTGCACGGACACGGCGGCATCCGCGTGCGCGTCGTTGCCGATACGGGCCCGCTCGTCAATGCACGGACCGACTCCGTTGTCGTCCGCCCTGGTCAGGACAACGGTGGCACCCCGTCCACGCAGCAGCACGGCCGCCCGGTTGACCACGTCGAAAGTGAACGCATGTTCGGGATATCCGGCGTTGGTCTGCGAACCGACCGTGTCGCATTCCTTCTCGATACCACCGGCGAGAACCTTGCGACCGATCATCGCGGACGCCTTCGCGTTACCCCCGTTGTGGCCGGGGTCGAGAAGGACGGTGCGTCCGCGCAGAGAGTCCGGCCGGGACGACGGCGTCGGTCCGGCCGCGGCCGCGACCGGACCCTCGGCCAGCCGGGACGGATCGGAGCGCACCGCATGGACCGCAAAGGCCACGATCGCGACCAGCGCAACAACAACGAAGGCCGACATGAGCGCTCTCCACCGAACCGACATCTACCGTTGTCCCGCCTCGGACGAGGGGACACCCGCGGCGGAATCAGGCCTCATTCCCTGCCGCTTTCGTATTCCCCGCCGCTTTCGTCATCGCCGTCACCTACCGGTGCTGTGACAAAGTCGATGAGGCGTTCGACCGCGCCGAGCAGACCGACCTCGATGTCAGTATAGGAATGCACACTGCTGAGAACCCGGCGCCACATGTCGGCGGGTTCGGCGACTCCCAGCGCACGGCACACGCCCTCCTTCCACGGCTGGTCCCGGGGCACCTGCGGCCAGGCCGCGATCCCCACGGACGCGGGCTTGACCGCCTGCCAGATGTCCACATACGGATGCCCGGTAACGAGTACGTACGGCGACGTCACGGACGCGGCGATGCGGCTCTCCTTGGAACCGGCAACCAGGTGGTCGACGAGCACACCGAGACGGCGCCGCGGCCCGGGCCGGAAGGAGGCGACCAGCGCGGGCAGGTCGTCGACACCGTCGAGGCTTTCCACGACCACCCCCTCCACCCGAAGGTCGTCACCCCAGACGCGTTCGACGAGCGCGGCGTCGTGCAGCCCTTCCACGTAGATCCGGCTCGCCCGCGCGACCCGGGCCGGCTGCCCGCGCACGGCAATGGACCCGGACGCCGTGCGGGCCGGGGCCGCCGGCACCGAGCGCTGCGGCCGGATCAGCGTCACCGTCCGCCCGTCCAGTAGGAATGCTCCCGTGACGAGCGGGAAGGCCCGGCGTCGGCCGTGACGATCCTCCAGCACGACCCCGCCCGCCTCGACCTCGACCACCGCCCCGCAGAAGCCGGTCGCGGCGTCCTCGACAACCAGGTCGGGCTCGGCCTCGACCGTCGGCGGCGAGGCGGGCCGGACGCGTCTGCCCTGCGCCAGCACGTCAGGCCCGTAGTCTCTGCTGCGCACCCGAACTACTGTAGTAGGGAAGTACGACAACTTCGCATCAGCTTTCAATCGGTGCAGATGCGGACATCACGGGCGCACGCGGCACACGTACCGCGCGGATCCGGCATCCAACCGGATGGAGTCCGGGTTCCTCGGCAAGAGCCCTGAACTCCTCGGCAGGCGTGAGGTGGGCAGAATCGACCCATGACCGACGGATACGGGCCGGGCGTCGCGCTCCTGGTGATCGACATTCAGAACGACTTCGCCTCGCCGACCGGAAGCCTGTACGTGGCCGGCGGCGAGGATATCGTCCCGGCTGTCAACGACGAGATCGAACGGGCCGTGGCAGCGGGTTCACCGGTTGTCTACACGCAGGACTGGCATCCACCGACCACTGCGCACTTCTCCACCAGCGGTGGCATATGGCCGCCGCACTGCGTGCGGGAGACCGTCGGCGCGCAGCTGCATCCGGCCCTGCGGGTCGACGGGACGATCGTGCGTAAGGGAACAGGCGGTGAGGACGGCTATTCCGGATTCACCGTGCGGGACCCGCTCACCGACACCGATCAGGCAACCGGACTGGTCGACGTCCTCGCCACCCATGGGATCCGCACGATCGTCGTGGTCGGCCTCGCCGGGGACCACTGCGTGAAAGCGACGGCGCTGGACGGCCGGGCGCTGGGCTTCGATGTGGTGGTCCCCCTCGCCCTGACCCGCTTCGTCACCCTCCGGCCCGGAGACGACGATCGGGCCGTCGCGCAGATGCGGGAGGCGGGGGTCACGGTACTCACCTGAACCTGCCTGATGGTCGTACCAACGGTCGCGGCCGGTCGTTTCCATCAGGGCAGGCTCGTCCGGACGGGCTTGTCACGCTCTTCGCTGCGGCGGAGACCGGCATCCGGATACCCGGCGCCTGCCTCCGACGCCGCCGCCGATCCACCGGCCAGTCCTACGCCGCTACGCCGCGCAGTCCGCGCAGATCATCCGCCGGCTGTCAGCGAGTTGGCTGCGGTGGTGGACCAGGAAACAGCTCTTGCAGGTGAACTCGTCTGCCTGCCGTGGCAGTACCCGGATCGTGAGTTCCTCTCCGGACAGGTCCGCGCCGGACAGGTCGAGCTCGGCCTCGAACGGGTCGACATCGTCCCCGAGGTCAGCCGCCGCATCCGCCCGTCGTGCCTTGAGCGCCTCCAGACTCTGCTCGGAGACCTCCTCGGCATCGCTGGTTCGGGGGGTGTCGTAATCGGTGGCCACTGAAATACTCCCATGAATATTAAGTGCGCTCCTCGTGCCCCACCCACAACGCACGACCGGTGAGGTATGTGCCCGCCCGGACGATCCCGAACAGATGTGGCCTTCACCACACCCGCTGCGCTCCTGCGTTCCAGGTGTCACCGGATGCCGGCAGCCAGGCGCCGGCCGGAGTGCCTGGCGGTCCACAGGTCCTCCGGCAACTCACCAGGAGCAGGGTGACCCAGCCCGGACGTCCCCGCCTCTGGACGCCCGGACGCAAGGCCACCAGAAGACCACCAGTGAGCCAGCCCGCCGGCCCGCGCGGTCAAGCCGATCCAGCCCCGGTCAGCCAGCCGGTCCGCGCCGGTCAGCCGGTCCGTCGCAGCCAGGTGACGGGTGCCCCGTGGGCTCCCTGGCGCAGCGGCTCCAGGACATCGTCCCACGCGGTGCCGAGAAGGCGGTGCAGGCCCCTGGCAAGGGTCTCGCGTCCTTCTCCCCGGTCGATGAGGGCGCGCAGGGCCGCCTCCCCCACGACCACGTCCCCGTTCGCGGCGATCGACGCGCGGTGCAGGCCGAGTTCGGGGGTGTGGGAGTAGCGCTCCGAATCGCAGCCCGGCGAGGGCCCTTCGACCACGTCGAAGGAAACCGGGCCGAGGCGGCGCAGCTGCCCCGCCAGCCGGCCGGCTGTCCCGCAGGGGGCACGCCACTCCAGGCCCGCGTAGAACGACCCCGGAGAGCTGGGCTGCTCGGTCCAGGTCAGGGACACCGGCGAGGAGAGCACGGCGGACACGGCAAACTCCAGGTGCGGGCAGAGCGGCGGCGGGCAGGCCAGAACGGCGAGCATGCCGGGGACCCTGAAGGACACCGAACCCGAAACAAGATCACGTGTTGATGACATTGCAACCACGCAGGACCTCCGTCAACGAGTTACGCCTTCCCCTGCGATCTCGTCTCACGATCGTCCGTGCCATGCGGTACCGATGGTGCCATGGGCCGCCTACAGCTGCCATACCCACCCCCGTCTGACAGATCCGATTCATCATTTGATAGCTGGACGATTCATGACAGGCAGCGGCTGTCCCCGCCCTCCCAGCAGCCACGCCCGAGGGCCACGGGGGCCCGTGCCGAAGCACCTGGGCCGCGCCGAGGTGCCCGGCGCAGGTGCCAGGGCCGAGCTCGTACCGGACAGGTCGGCGAGGTCCACCACGGGGACCATGAGTACCCACTTGGTGAACATCGTCCACAGCACGGATGGTGATCAACAATTTGTGATCAACAACGCGGACGGCGGGTTGCGCACGCAGCCGCCTGACGGTGTGCTCGAGTCAGTCCACCCGTAGCCGCCGCCCCACCGGCCAAAGGCATCGCGATCATGCTTCTTTCGCGCTGCCGGAGGGCCAGGTCCCGGGGTCGCCGAGGGCCAAAAGCAGCGCGATCATGTCTTTTCCCGCACCCGACTCCCAGGTCACCGAGACGATCGATCCGAAGCAACCGGAATCCATCAACCCGGAGTCACCCGACCCGTCGGCGTTCATCCGTGCCCGCACCGGTCGTCGATGCTTCCCCAACCCCGTAGGCTCCGTGCGTATGTTGCAAGTCTGGCCAGGCAGCCCCTATCCGCTCGGTGCCACCTACGATGGCACCGGCACCAATTTCGCGATCTTCTCCGAGGTTGCCGAGAAGGTCGAGCTGTGCCTGTTCGACGAGGACAACACCGAGACCCGGGTCGAGTTGAAGGAAGCCGACGCCTTCGTCTACCACGGCTTCCTGCCGAGCATCGGCCCCGGCCAGCGATACGGGTATCGGATCCACGGCCCCCACGAACCCGCCAAGGGGCTGCGGTGCAATCCGTCCAAGCTTCTTCTGGACCCGTATGCGAAGGCGGTCGACGGCGAGATCGACTGGGACCAGTCGGTCTTCGGCTACAACTTCGGCGACCCCGACAGCATGAACACCGAGGATTCCGCGTCCCGGGTGATGAAGTCGGTGGTCATCAGCCCGTTCTTCGACTGGAACGGCGACCGCCCGCCGCGCACCCCGTACAACGAGACGGTCATCTACGAGGCGCATGTCCGCGGTCTGACGATCGCCCACCCCGGGCTTCCGCCGGAGTACCGGGGCACCTACGCCGGTGTGGCGCATCCGGTGATGGTCGACCATTACCATAAACTCGGCGTGACCGCTGTGGAGCTCATGCCCGTCCACCAGTTCGTGCAGGACGAGCACCTGGTCCGTCGTGGGCTGCGCAACTACTGGGGTTACAACTCACTGGCGTTCCTGGCCCCGCACAATGCCTATGCGGTCACCACCCGCGCGGGCCAGCAGGTCCAGGAGTTCAAGCTGATGGTGAAGGACCTGCACGACGCCGGCATCGAGGTGATCCTCGACGTCGTGTACAACCACACGGCCGAGGGCAACCACATGGGTCCGGTGCTGTGTTTCCGCGGCATCGACAACGCCGCCTACTACCGGCTCATCGAGGACGACCCGCGTTACTACATGGACTACACCGGTACCGGAAACAGCATGCGGGTGCGCCACCCGCACGTCCTCCAGCTCATCATGGACTCGCTGCGTTACTGGGTGACCGATATGCACGTCGACGGATTCCGGTTCGACCTGGCCGCGACCCTGGCACGGGAGTTCTACGAGGTCGACCGGCTGTCGTCCTTCTTCGATCTGGTCCAGCAGGATCCGGTGGTCTCGCAGGTCAAGCTGATCGCCGAGCCGTGGGACCTCGGCGCCGGCGGGTACCAGGTCGGCAACTTCCCGCCGCTGTGGACCGAGTGGAACGGCAAGTACCGTGACACCGTGCGGGATTTCTGGCGCGGCCAGGACGAGGGCATCGCCGAGTTCGCCTCCCGGCTGACCGGCTCGAGCGATCTCTACGAGTCCGATGGACGCCGGCCGTCGGCGTCCATCAACTTCGTCACCGCCCACGACGGGTTCACCCTGAACGACCTGGTCTCGTACAACAGCAAGCACAACGAGGACAACGGCGAGGACAGCCGGGACGGGTCGGACGACAACCGGTCGTGGAACTGCGGCGCGGAAGGACCGACGGACGATCCTGAGGTGCTCGCGCTGCGCAGGACCCAGATCAGGAACTTCCTTACCACCCTCTTCCTGTCCCAGGGTGTCCCCATGCTCCTTGCCGGCGACGAGATGGGGCACACCCAGCGAGGCAACAACAACGGGTACTGCCAGGACAACGAAACCTCCTGGCTGGACTGGTCCCTGGCGGAACGCAACGCAGACCTTGTGGAGTTCACCGCGCTCGTCTGTTCCCTGCGCAGGGAACATCCGGTGTTCCGCCGCCGGAGGTTCTTCCGGGGTGACCCGATTCACGGCTCGGACAGTGCCGCGGGCGGCCCTGACGGCAAGCCCGAGGGCGGCTCCGACGGCGGGCAGGCCCTCAAGGACATCGTCTGGCTACGACCGGACGGCACCGAGATGTCGGATGCCGACTGGGAGTTCGGCCCGGCCCGCTCCTTCGGGATGTTCCTCAACGGGCATGGCATCCCCGACCCCAACCAACGCGGCGAGAACGTCGCCGACCAGTCCTTCCTGCTCTTCTTCAACGCCCACTTCGAACCGCTGAGCTTTCGCCTCCCCACGGAGAACTTCGGCACCAGTTGGGAAATCGTCGTTGACACCCGCGCACCCGCCTCGGCGGAGCCGGCGGTCGTCAATGCCGGAGAGACCGGGGAAACCGGCGAGAGCCCCCGGTCCGACCCGCGCCTGACCGGCCGGATCATGAAAGCCGACGACCCGATCGAGACCGACGCCCGCTCGACACTTGTGCTGCGCTGTGCCGACTGATCCGCGGGGCGGTGCCGGCGTCGCCGACGGTCCGGGTGGGCTCGGTGCCGGCAGCGAGCCCACCCGGACCGTCCCCACCTCGACCTACCGGCTGCAGCTGAGCATGGAGTTCTCCTTCACCGACGCGGCCGTCATCGTGCCGTACCTGGCCGCGCTCGGTGTCACCCATCTGTACTGCTCACCCATCCTGGAGGCGGTCGACGGCTCGACCCACGGCTACGACGTGGTCAGCCACGACCAGATCAACCCCGAGCTCGGCGGGCAGGCCGGGTTCCGGCGGCTGGTGACCGCGTGCCGCAAGGCGGGCCTCGGGCTGGTGGTGGACCTGGTTCCCAACCACATGGCGGTGGCCGCGCCCGAGTCGGCCAACGCGGCCTGGTGGTCGGTGCTGCGCGAGGGCGCCGAGTCCCCGTACGCGTCCTGGTTCGACATCGACTGGAACTCCCCGGAAAATCCCGGAAAGATCGTCATTCCGATTCTCGGGGACGCTTTAGGTACCTGCCTCGCCCGCGGCGACATCCGGCTGGCGACCGACGAGGACGACGCATGGGTGGTCGTCTACCACGACCACTTACTGCCCGTCGCAGACGGAACCGTCGACCCCGACGACGTGGCCGCCACGCTCGAACGTCAGCACTACCGACTGTGCTTCTGGCGGGTCGCGGGCACCGAGCTGAACTACCGGCGCTTCTTCGACATCACCACCCTCGCCGGTCTGCGCCAGGAGGACCCGGACGTCTTCGCCGCCACACACCGCCTGATCCTCGACCAGATCCGTGCCGGCGCGATCGACGGCCTGCGGATCGACCACCCGGACGGCCTCGCCGACCCCGAGGAGTATCTGCGCCGGCTGTCCGAGGCCACCGAAGGCGCATGGACGGTCGTGGAGAAGATCCTGGAACCCGGCGAGACGCTGCCCGACACCTGGGCATGTGCCGGCACGACCGGCTACGACGCGCTGAACCGGCTCACCCGGCTGTTCATCGACCCGGCCGCGGCCAGGTCCTTCACCACCCTCTACACCGAGGTGACCGGCGCCGCGGCCGACTTCACCGCGGTCGGCCGCAGGGCCAAACTCGACGTGCTTGCCGGCGCCCTGCATCCCGACCTGGACAGGCTCACCGCCCTCGCGCTGGTCGAGGCCCGGCGGCGGCGCGCGGACCTCACCCGCGTCGGCCTGCACGAGGCCCTCGGTGAGGTGCTGGCCGCCTTCCCGGTCTACCGCGCCTACGTCCGGCCGGGCGCCGCGGCAACCCTGGAGGCCCGAGGGCACATCGTCAGGGCGTGCGAACACGCCCGGGAATCGCTGCCCCTGCGCGCGGGCGAGATCGACCTCATCGAGGATCTGGCCCTAACCGGCCCGCCCGAGTTCGTCGTCCGCTTCCAGCAGACCGCCGGGCCCGTCATGGCCAAGGGTGTCGAGGACACCGCCTTCTACCGGTACGGCCGGATGATCGCCCTGAACGAGGTCGGCGGCTCCCCCGGGGTCTTCCCGGGCTTCCCCGCCGGGCATCCGCACAGCGCGGTACACGAGTTCCACGAGGCCAACAGCACCATCCAGCGGACCTGGCCGCTGACGATGACCACCCTGTCGACGCATGACACCAAAAGGTCCGAGGACGTGCGCGCCAGGCTCGCCGTGCTGACCGAGGACCCCGACGGCTGGGGTGAGATAGTACGGCGCCTGATCACCCTCGGCGAGCGGCACACCGACACCGAACACGGCTGGCCGGACCGGGGGACGAGCTACCTGCTGGCCCAGACCCTGGTCGGTGCGTGGCCGCTGCCGGCCGAGCGGACCCGGCAGTACATGCTCAAGGCCGCCCGTGAAGCAAAGATCCACACGTCGTGGACCGACCCGAACCCCGGATACGAGTCGGCGCTGGCAAACTACATTGACGCGGTCCTCGACGACCGGGACTACGTCACGACGCTGGAAACCTACGTCGCGACCCTGGTGGAGCTCGGACGCCAGAACTCCCTGACCCAGAAGCTGCTCCAACTCGTCTCCCCCGGCGTGCCCGACGTCTACCAGGGCCAGGAGCTGTGGGACGCCTCCCTGGTCGACCCGGACAACCGACGGCCGGTCAACTTCGGCGAGCGGGCGAAGCTCCTGACCGAGCTCGGCCCCGAACCCGCAACGCGCAGGCCACCGCCGCTCGACGACACCGGAGCGGCGAAACTGCTCGTCGTCGCCCGCGCCTTACGCCTGCGCCGGGAACACCCGCAGTGGTTCGGCACGCAGGCCTCCTACCGGCCGCTGTGGGCGTCCGGTTCGGCAGCCGACCACGTGGTCGCGTTCACCCGCTCGGGGTCGGTGGTGGCTGTGGCGCCGCGCCTGGTGCTGGGGCTGCGCCGGGGCGGTGGCTGGCGGGACACCACCCTCCCGCTGCCCGAGGGCCGCTGGACGGACCTGTTCACCGGCCGCCGGCACGACGGCGGCGTCGCCTACGTCCTGCGCCTACTACGCGACTTCCCCGTCAGCCTCCTCGTCCGCACCCAGTAACCCGACAGTCCCTTCCCGCCCGCTACGCGGCCGGCCGCCCGGCGATGCCGGCGAGATTTTGATCATTCTGCCCGCGGGTTGGCATATCGGGGTACGCGGTCTGGCCGGAAATATCGGGGGTACGTGGCTTGAGAAGGACCTCCCCTTCCGGTACGGTCACACCCACGGTGGGCAGACCTGCGGATCACAGACCGGTAGCCCCCACCAGCCAAGGGGGGCATGACATGGGCAGTCAGCACGGAATTTCGATCAAAGTGGAGAGTCGCGCCTTCCAGGTGGCGTTCCGCTTCTCCGGGGCGGCGGTGGCGCTTCTTGGCATCGGGTTCTTTCTGGGCAAGCTGCTCGGCTAGTTCTCATTCACCCTTTCGGCGACTTGCTGCTGAGGGATTCAAACGGGGTTCGTGGGTTGATCGGAATTGATCGCTTCCCATGCCTTGTTCTCATCGACCCTTCGAGGGATCTTCTAGCCTGCCTGATCGGACGTTGACGATCTTCGACGTCCAAGTTGACCCGACCCGTCCGTCAGAAGTGATTGGGGACGGTGCAGGATGCCTCCCGAGGGCGACTGGGGCAGTGCAGACCGCGCCGGTCACCCTGCTCAACGAGACGCACTCATTCGGGGGAGGTAGATCGTGCGGCTGCGGGTGTCGATCCGAACGACAGCACGCGAGCTTGAGTGGCGGAACGTCCAGCTTCCCGGGCGCGGGTTCTGTTACTCATTGCTGCAGAAGGTGGAACCAAAAGTAGCAGGCCGTATACACGGCGAGGGGTGGGGTACCCACCGGATGGCGCCGTTCGGCTTTGGTCCGCCTACGTTTCCGCAGGCCAGACGGGTCAAGGGCCATTACGCGGTGGGTGGCTACGGCTATCTCGAGCTGGGCAGCCCGCTGCACGTGGTGGTGGAGGCATGGGCGAAGATCCTCACCACAACTCCGATGATCGACTGGGGTGGCGTGGCGCTGCGCGTCGAGGGCGTCGACATCGTCGACCCGCCAGCCTTCGCTGACGGTACAGCCACCCTACGGACGGTCACTCCAGTCGTGATGAAGGGCTCCGGCCGTGGTCCGGACGGAGTTCGCACAACCCGGCAGGCATTCCTACTGCCGTGGGAGCCGGAGTTCGCCGGCTACTTCGCGCAGAGCCTGCAACACAAGGCCGAGACGATCGGCGTCGACCCGGACGTCACCCTCGAACAGATCACCTGGGCCGGGGCGAAACGCAGCTTCGACACCGGAAAAGGGAAGAAGGCCGGAGCGCAGGTCGAGGTCCGGTTGCGTGGTGCGCCCGAAACCCTGGGCGCGCTGTGGTCATGGGGCCTCGGCCAGGCGACATCGGGGGGCTTCGGATGGGTGTCGGCGTGACCACGCCGGCCGAAACGAGGAGGGTCGAGACCACCGAAACGGAGGAAACTGAGGCCCAGCGGCGTATGGTGCTCACCGCGCATCCGCTGCAACGGGTCGGTGCGTTCGCTCTCACCGCACTCGCCGGCTGCCGCGAGCCAGGGGACGTGACAGCCGATGCGTTCGACGCCGCCGTACGGCGAATGGCCGACGACGCGGTGCGCGCCGCGGTGCTGCCGTCCACCACGGCAGAGGGGGCATTCTGGCTGAAGGCGAGCGGTTCCTTCTTTCCCAACTCCAAGATGAACCATCCATCACGGGCAAGTCGCGGCCGACAGGAGATCATTGATCAGGTCGTCGCCTGGCGTACCGTGCCGGATCGCAACCGCTGGCCGGGTCGCTCGTGCGTCCTGTGCGGTCGGGACGCCGTCGGCTACTTCGCCAAGGTGGACGTACCACTGGCCGAAAGCGAGAACACCCGCAACAGCACTCCTCGCGGACACGCCAGTCTGGCTCTGTGCTGGCCGTGCGTGTGCTGCTTCCACGCCCTGCCCTACGGCTGCCGGTTGACCGGCGGACAGAGTTCCGCCGTGCACAGCTGGGACGACCGGTTCCTAGCCAAGATCACAACCGAGCAGGTCGACCGGAACGACCAGCACATTACCCTGGGCAAACCGGTCTCCAAGAGCGGCGGATACGCGGCCGAGGTCGAAGCGCTCGAACGTCTCCGCTGCTACGAGGACGACGTGCACGAGGGTATCGAGCTGTTCGTCTTCACCAACTACAACGTTCCGAGCCCCGATCCGCTGCACATCCACGGCATGGAGCAGCCACTGGCCGAGTGGCTGCGACGTAATCTCGCCAGGACGAACGATCTCAGGGCGATGGAAGCGGCGTACACCCGGCCGAAAATGCCCGGCCGGCCCCTGCTGGCCCGGGACGCTTTTCATGGCCCGAAACGGATCCTTCATGTTCTCACGTCCTTCGTGGGTGAACATTCGGTGGCGACGCTGGACGAGCCGCACCGGCGGCTCATCCAGTTGTGTTTTTCCTTTGCGACAGAGGTGATGGGGATGAACGACGAGGATGTCAAGTCGATACGCCGGCTGGCCCGCAATGTCGCCACGGTGGTGGGCAGTGAGCCGACCGCGTCGGCGTTGAAGAAGTACCAGGTGGCGCATCGCCAGTCCGGGAAGCTACGGAGCTGGCTGGAGCGGGAGGCGGTGGCCTGGACGCTGAAGCCGCCCACGCCGGATGCGGGGCCGATGGTCAGCACGGCCCAGTTCAGGTTGCTGTTCGACCGCGATGGCCAGGGGTGGGACTACCAGCGGCTGCTTCTCATCGCCGTGCTGGAGGAACTGGACAACCGGGGGTGGCGTCCCGTCGATGGCGCCGCGGTAGCCCAGGAGATCAAAGACAGCGACGAGACGGCTTTCGCCGACCACGACGAGAACGAAAGTGCAGGAATCAATCGATGACATTCCTGGTCGGAAAGATCGCCCTCGACGTCGACGCCGGGGCACCGAACAACGGCCGCGGCGAGGACAACGTCGGTGTCGTCAAGAAGCTCTGGGTGGGGCGCGACGTCCATCCCTATGTGTCAGCCCAGGCATTCCGGCGGTGGGTGCGCGACTCGATGCCCGCGACGGAGGAGCGCTCCGCGGTCACCCGTAAGGGCAGCGGCGCCAAGCAGCAGGCGTACACCGAGGGGCGTCCCGACCGCTACCTCGACGACGACCTGTTCGGCTACATGGTCGCGGTCAAGGGCGGCGGTACCTGCCAGCGCGACACCGTCTTCGCCACCGGCACCCTGGTCGCGGTCGTCCCGCAGAAGGGCCTGGCCAAGGACTTCGGGACGATGAGCCGTGGCTTCGACGCCGGCGAGAATCCGGTGATCCACGAGCACGAGCTGTACAGCGCGGAGCTGGCCGGGGACGTCCTGCTGGACCTGCCTCGCATCGGTACCTTCGAAACGGACGGCTCCGGGCTGCGGATCGCGCTCACCGCGGACGCGGCGAAGGAGGCCGCCTCGGCCGGCGCGGAGCAGATCTCCTTCCGGGGTTTCAGCGCGCTGCAGCTTCCCCTTGCCGAACGCCGCCGCCGCGCCGCTGTGCTGCTGCGCACCCTCACAGCCGTCCGGGGCGGCGCGAAACAGGCGCTGCACTACGGTGACCGGACGCCGGCGCTGATCCTGCTCGGCGCGGTCCGAGGGGGTGTCAACCCGTTCACCCGGATGCTGGCCCTCCGGGACGGCCGCACCTCGTTCAGCAGCCAGGTCCTGCGGGAGGAGATCGCCGCCTGGCGCGACGAACTGGACGGTCCGGTCCGCCTCGGCTGGTCACCGGGTTTCCTCGGGAGCCAGCGGGAGACCGTCCACACCGACCTCGCCGCGGAGATCGCCGACGGCCTGGTCCTGCTCGACCATCCCCGGGTGCTGTTCGGCCGGCTCGCGGACGAGATCGAGAACGGCGTCCACGACGCATGGTTCGAGGACCGGAAGGCATGACACTCCCTGCGGTCCCGGTCGGCGTACTGGCCGACCGGGACAGCACGATCACGGCGCTGGAGGTGTCGTTCACCACCCGGGTGGCGTCCTTCCGTAACCCGCTGTATGCCACAGCGCAGGTGTGTCTGCCGTGCCCGCCGCCGTCGACCGTCGGTGGCCTGCTCGGGGCAGCCGCCGGCGGCTGGGACGACGTCGACCCGGCAATGCGTTTCGCCATGGCGTTCACGGCCGCGGGTGAAGGGACCGACCTGGAGACCTTCCATCCGCTGGATGCCCGGGGCAGGGCAACCCAGCCGATTCCCAGGGACCGCGAGTTCCTCAGTGACATCAGGCTGACGCTGTGGCTCCTGGACGACATCGAGCTGTGGCTGTCACGGTTGCGGCGTCCGGTGTGGCCGTTGCGGTTGGGGCGTAGCCAGGACCTGGTCGGGATCGACATGGCAACGGTTGAACTGCGGGCCGTGCCCGGACGGCAGCGGGCGGCCGTCGTGCCCGCCACCACGAGCACGTTCGGCTCACTGCTCCAGCTCCCGACCGCGATCAGCCGCGACCGGTCCCGCACCCGGTGGGGGCGCTACCGCTTCCGGCCCGCCCGGCGGGACACCGCGACGCTGGCAGGCCCTTTGCTCTCCGACGGTCTGTCGACAGCCGATGGCCAAGGCGTCGTGCTCCTGCCGCCGACGCATCCCGACCATGCCGAAGCCCCGGAAATCACATGACCAACCCGCTGCATACAGTGCTGGCCACGGTGCTGGCCAAGAGCGGCCGGGGCGGCCATGGCAACCACCCGGAGTCGCTGACGGACCATTCAGCTGCGACCCTGCGTGCTGCCCGGGAGATCGAACGGCGAATCGGCCGCCTGCACGGCCTGCCGCCGGACATCGAACCGTCCCTGTGGGGCACGGTTGCCGCTGCCGCGCTGACCCACGACGCCGGGAAGGTGGCCACCGGATTCCAGCAGATGCTTCAGGGACGGTCACGGACATGGGGCCAGCGTCACGAAGTCGTCTCGCTGGGCTTCCTGCCGCTGCTCTTCGGCGCGCGCCCGGACCTCGCCTGGGTGGCGCTCGGGGTCGCCACCCATCACCGGGCACTGCGAGGCGGCCCCGACAGCAGGGAGTCCCTGCGGCGTCTCTACCGCGAGCATCGAGCATCCCCGAACGGCCTCGCCAAGAAGATCGGCGCTGTCGACGGCGACCTCGCCTCGGCACTGCTGCAATGGCTGGCCGCTCACGCCCGGGAACACGGCGTCGCCACCACCGACGTGCCGGAGATCGGCGTCACACCACCCCCGGTGTCGTTCGACGGGATTCCATTCGACGGTGACGCGCTGGTCACGGGCGCGCACCGGCTGCTGTTCGAGCTGTTCGACCAATGGGATGAACCCGTCGATCCCGACCGCGGGCTGGCGGCTGTGCTGGTGCAGGGGGCGGTGACCATGGCCGACCATCTGTCCAGCGCGCACGGCTGCCTGCACACCCGGCAGCCGTTCGACTCCGGATATCCCGAACGGCTTGCCGTCCGGCTGGCCGGATCCAGCCGGGTGCTGCACCCGCATCAGAAAGAGGCAGCCCTGGTCGACGGGCATCTGATCCTGCGGGCATGGACGGGCAGCGGGAAGACCGAGGCCGGGCTGCTGTGGGCGTCCCGGCAGGTCACCGCGATCGGTACGGCCCGTGGTGGGGTGCCCCGGGTTTTCTACACGCTGCCGTACCTGGCCTCGATCAACGCGATGACCGCACGCCTTGCGGAACACGACATCGGGGACGAAACCCTGATCGGGGTCAGTCACTCGCGGGCCGCGTCCTACTACCTGTCCCGGTCGTTGTGCGGGGCGGACGACGATGCCGAGGACGACAACGCTGACGGCCACACCGGTGCAGGCACGGCCGCGGCGAAGGCGCTCGCCCGTGCGGGCGCGACGCGGCTGTTCCGCGAGACGGTCCGGGTCGGCACGCCCTACCAGTTGCTGCGCGGTGCACTCGCCGGCCCGACGCACAGCAGCATCCTGCTCGACAGCGCCAACTCGGTGTTCGTCCTGGACGAGCTGCACGCCTACGACGCGCGCAGGCTCGGGTTCATTCTCGCCGCATTCGGTCTGTGGACGCGGCTCGGTAGCCGCATCGGTGTGCTGTCGGCGACCCTGCCGACCCCACTGGTCAAACTGGTCCGGACCAGCCTCGAGAACGCGGGGAACACCGCATCCCCGGTGGCCTCGGTAGCCCTGGTGGAGGCAAGCCACGGCGACGCTCCCAGCCGGCACCGGATCCGGACGGTCCAAGCGCACCTCACCGATCCGGCCGTCCAGAATATGATCTTCTCCAGGTTGGCGGCGGGGGAATCCGTCCTCGTGGTGGCGAACAACGTGGCCGACGCCCAGGGCCTGTTCGAGGCGTTGTCGCCGTATGCTCCGCCCCTTCATGCTCCACCTTCGGACGACTGTCCGGACGGCGATCAGAACGCCTGTCCAGACGATGATCCGGATGTGAAGGCGGACGGCGAACCGGCCGGGATGCGGGCTGCCTGCCTGCTGCACTCCCGGTTCAGGCGCCGTGACCGCGCCACGATCGAGGGAACGATCATCAATCGTTACCGATCGGGAACCTCGGCGGAGACACGGCAACCGGGGTTGGTCGTCGCCACCCAGGTGGTCGAGGTCTCGTTGGACATCGACTTCGATGTGATCTTCACCTCCTGCGCTCCACTGGACGCGCTGATCCAGCGGTTCGGCCGGGTCAACCGGAGCGGAGCCCGTCCGCCGGCGGACGTCGTCGTGTGCCAGGCCGAGATGCGCGCGCGACGCGGCGGCAGCAACAGCGGCAGCGGTACGACCGAGCTGTACGCGGACGGCGTCTACGAACAGGAACCGGCCGAAGCAGCCTGGCAGGTGCTGACCGCACACGACGGTGAGAGCGTGAGCGAGGCGTCATTGGTGGGCTGGCTGGACGGCATCTTCGACTCCGAGTGGGGTCGGCGCTGGGTGAGCGAGGTCACCCACCACCAGGATGCCTTCACCCGCAGCTTCCTCACCTTTACCCGGCCGTTCGACGACCGCTCCCACCTCACCGACGCCTTCGATGAGATGTTCGACGGCACCGAGGCGATCCTGGCGTCAGACGTGGACGAATACGCCGGCCTGCTGGCCGCCACAACCACCGGAGCGCAGGGCCGTCTGCTCGCCGCGGACCTGCTCATCCCGCTTCCTTACTACGCGGGGAAGCTGGCGAGGTGGGACCGGCAGCTCGGCGTCTTCGTCATTGACGGCGACTACGACGCGCGGCGGGGGCTGACCGCCGTCCGCGGCCGGCCGGCGGACCGCTACCAGCCTGGTGAGCTGATCTGATGGAGCGCACCGACGTCGGGGGCGTCCACGTCAAGTACCTGCACCACTGCCACCGGCAGCTCTGGCTGTATGCCCGTGGGGTCCGGCCGGAGCATCTCAGTGAACGGGTCCGTCTCGGGGAGGCGGTGCACGAGGTCTCCTACGACCGGTTCCGGCCCGTCGACCTCGGCGCGGCCAAACTGGACCATCTCGACGGCGACCTGTGGGTGCACGAGGTCAAATCATCACGCCGGCCGACCGCGGCCGACGAGGCGCAGGCCCTGCACTACTGCCTCCGGCTGATCGACGTCGGTGTCGAGGCCCGCGGCGCCGTCCTGCACTACCGGCCGACCCGGCGCACCATCCGTATCCCGTTCGACGACGAGCAGCGGGCACGCGCCATGGGCGACATCGCAGCCGTGCTCGACATTGTCGAGCGATCCGATCCGCCGGACCGGCTCGACCGGCCACGCTGCGCCGGATGCAGCTACATCGACTACTGCTGGACGGACTGACCCCATGCCCGAAGCAGCCCGCACCTACTGGCTGACGACCCCCTGCCGGATCCGCCGGAAGGACTCGACTCTCATCATCGAACGAGACGACGGGACAAAGGTCCACGTGCCCGTCACCGACGTACGCGACATCGTGGCCTGCTCCCCGGTGGACATCAACACCGCAGTGATGACGCTGCTCAACCAGCATCGCATCGCCGTGCATCTGCTCAGCTACTATGGCGACTACGCCGGATCGGTCCTCCCAGCCGAGGCACACACGTCCGGCCAGACCGTCCTTGCGCAGGCACGCGCGGCCACGACTCCGCGGACCGCCATGGCCATCGCGCGGTCGCTGGTGTGCGCGACGGCATTCAACGTCCGCCGTGTCATCGACCGGGCCGTGTTGAAAAAGCCGTTCGAGACACTGGAAGCCGGTGCTGCCGCCGCCGACTCAACCGCCCAGCTCATGGCCGCCGAAGGCAACTTCCGCCGGACCGCCTGGGGTGTGATCGACACCAAGCTGCCGGACTGGCTGCAACTCGACGGCCGCAGCCGCCGCCCACCCGCCAACGCGGGGAACGCGTTCATCAGCTATGTCAACGGTGTCGTCTACGCCCGGGTCCTGACCGCGATCCGGCTCACTCCCCTGCACAGCGGGATCGCCTTCCTGCACAGCTCGATGGAACGCCAACGCCACTCCCTCGCGCTCGACCTCGCCGAGGTGTTCAAGCCCCTGTTCGCCGAGCGCCTGCTGCTGCGTCTCGCCGGCCGTGGCCAGTTGACCACGACTCATTTCGACGCCGATGTCGGGAACACCATGCTCACCGAGGCCGGGCGGCGGTTCGTCATCCAGACCGTTCGCGACGAGCTGGCGACGACGGTGAAGCACCGCACGCTCGGCCGTCCGGTCGCCTACGACGAGCTGCTCTACCTCGAGGCGCTGAAACTCACCCGCACCTGTCTCGAGGGCGAGCGCTACCAGCCGTTCCGGATCTGGTGGTGACCCATGTATGTGATCGTCGTCTACGACACCGCAGCGGAACGCAACAGCAAAGTCCTCAAGACCTGCCGCCAGTACCTCCACCACGTGCAACGGAGCGTGTTCGAAGGTAACCTCAGCCCCGCGCAGCTCCTCCGCTTCCGGCGGCGTATCGAAGCCGTGATCGACCACTCGTACGATCACGTCCTCGTCTACACCCTCCCGCCCGGTGCGGACGTCGTCCGGGAGAGCCTGGGCGCCGGATGGGCGGCCCCAACTGACATACTTTGATCATGTGTTTGCAGCGGACCCCCGCGTGGTGATGTTCGACCGGAGGTTCGCTGCAATCCGACCCCTCACCGGGGCCTCGACACGCCGTCCGACCTGGGCGTTTATACTCGGGTCCTCATCGCCCCTACGAGGGATTGAAACGATTGCACCCTGCACCCGGACTCCGCCACGGGATACGTCCTCATCGCCCCTACGAGGGATTGAAACACCAGCGGTATCGGCTTGCCGAGGTTGTCTCGGCGTCCTCATCGCCCCTACGAGGGATTGAAACACGGACTCAACAAGGCGCTCACCGGCAGCTCCACGTCCTCATCGCCCCTACGAGGGATTGAAACGTGTCGGGTCGCCTCCGGTCGGAGTGGGCGTGGGTGGTCCTCATCGCCCCTACGAGGGATTGAAACACGTGTAGGCATTACGCGCCTCACCCAAGGGGGGCGTCCTCATCGCCCCTACGAGGGATTGAAACGACCCGGGGCTGGCCATGCTGCTGCTCGGCGTGGCCAGTCCTCATCGCCCCTACGAGGGATTGAAACCCGCGCACGAGCAGGCCGGAGGAGCCGAGCTGTGAAGTCCTCATCGCCCCTACGAGGGATTGAAACCGGGCCGTCTTGTACGCCTCGACGCTGGCGCGGGTGTCCTCATCGCCCCTACGAGGGATTGAAACACCTGCTGCGGAGTCGGAGCGTCCACCAGGGTGGCGGTCCTCATCGCCCCTACGAGGGATTGAAACCGACCAGCGTTGCCGTTGCCATGGACGCCGCCGGCCGTCCTCATCGCCCCTACGAGGGATTGAAACCGGCTGGCACCCGACCGGCGAACCGGCTGGCCCGGCGTCCTCATCGCCCCTACGAGGGATTGAAACCGGGCGACGCGAATCTACCCGCCAACTGCGGCGTGGGTCCTCATCGCCCCTACGAGGGATTGAAACGTGGCTACGAGCGACGGATCTCTGGGAGCGTGCCGTCCTCATCGCCCCTACGAGGGATTGAAACTCGCTCCCCATGAGCGCGTCCACATAGCGCTCCAGTCCTCATCGCCCCTACGAGGGATTGAAACTGGATGTCCGGGCGCAGGCCGAAGCTGCGGACGCAGGTCCTCATCGCCCCTACGAGGGATTGAAACAGGTCGTTCATGCGGTCGCGCTCGCCCGTCTGACGTCCTCATCGCCCCTACGAGGGATTGAAACCCTCCCGCTGGTAGGGCCGCAGCGGCAGTGCCCCGCGTCCTCATCGCCCCTACGAGGGATTGAAACGCGACCGACTCGCGCGTACCGGCCTCCAGCTCGGCGAGTCCTCATCGCCCCTACGAGGGATTGAAACGTGGTGTCGAGGTGCCCGCCGGGGACCATGCGCTCGTCCTCATCGCCCCTACGAGGGATTGAAACCGGCGTAAATCCGTGCCAGGTCCCGGAACACGACGGTCCTCATCGCCCCTACGAGGGATTGAAACCGCACTGCGTCCCGCGACACGACCAGGCACAGCCGGCCCTGTCCTCATCGCCCCTACGAGGGATTGAAACGTGAGCGGCCCGAACCGGCCGAGAAGGAACGGCGTGGTCCTCATCGCCCCTACGAGGGATTGAAACGTGCCGTGAGTGGCGTTGTGCGTCTCGATGGCCTGGTCCTCATCGCCCCTACGAGGGATTGAAACGACTTGCGGCTCTGGCGGTCGTAGGTCCCGATCTCGGGTCCTCATCGCCCCTACGAGGGATTGAAACATCGCGGCCTGGACCATCGCATCCGTGACCGCGAGTCCTCATCGCCCCTACGAGGGATTGAAACATGTGCGCGTGCACAAGAACATCGACGAAACCAGGGTCCTCATCGCCCCTACGAGGGATTGAAACGTGTCCCGTCCGCTCCGCCCCTGGCAGGCCCGCGCGTCCTCATCGCCCCTACGAGGGATTGAAACTGTGTCCAGCCATGCCGCTCCCAGGCCACCGCCTGGTCCTCATCGCCCCTACGAGGGATTGAAACTCCACCACGCCGGCGTCCTTGCGGCATTCCACTCCGGGTCCTCATCGCCCCTACGAGGGATTGAAACGCGCACCGAGCAGCTGTTCCGGCTGCCCCATGCCGAGGTCCTCATCGCCCCTACGAGGGATTGAAACTATATTAAAGAATAACGTCCAAGCGATTTGCAGACACGTCCTCATCGCCCCTACGAGGGATTGAAACGCTGTCGCCCTGTTCGGTCGCATGATCCAGCCGGAGGTCCTCATCGCCCCTACGAGGGATTGAAACGAGCCCAATTAGGGATTGGTGTCCCCGTCAGGAGGTCCTCATCGCCCCTACGAGGGATTGAAACGGGTTGTCCGGTTCCCAGCGCATGTGATGCCGGTGTCCTCATCGCCCCTACGAGGGATTGAAACAGGTGCTGGCGGACGGTGGCTTCGTCGAGCTCACCGGGTCCTCATCGCCCCTACGAGGGATTGAAACTTGACCTCTACGACGGTGCAGGTCGGGTTGCTGTAGTCCTCATCGCCCCTACGAGGGATTGAAACACGAATGCCAGGAACTGTTCAGTAACAAGATCCTGAAGTCCTCATCGCCCCTACGAGGGATTGAAACGCGACGCTCCACACGCGCTGTCCGCCGCGGCGGTAGCGGTCCTCATCGCCCCTACGAGGGATTGAAACGCATTCACTACAAGCGTAGTGGGCCATTAGTTGGCGGTCCTCATCGCCCCTACGAGGGATTGAAACGCGGGTGGCACTTCCTCGGGCGCGGACGGCAGCTCGGTCCTCATCGCCCCTACGAGGGATTGAAACCCCACAATCCTGCCGCGAACATTTCGACACCTACGGTCCTCATCGCCCCTACGAGGGATTGAAACCGGGCCGCCGCCACGAGCGGGTCATTGGTCATACGGGTCCTCATCGCCCCTACGAGGGATTGAAACAGTCGTGCTAGCCGGCGCAACGGATCTGAGGCCCACGTCCTCATCGCCCCTACGAGGGATTGAAACGTCTCGCCGTGGACTGTGAAACCGCGGGCGTCCGTGCGGTCCTCATCGCCCCTACGAGGGATTGAAACACGGCGGCGTCCAGCCGCGGCGTGGCCTCGTCCGGCGTCCTCATCGCCCCTACAAGGGATTGAAACGACAACCAGTAAGCGCGGACTCCGCACATGTGGTCGGTCCTCATCGCCCCTACGAGGGATTGAAACGCAAGTCCGCGTTAGCGCACCGGCTGATCACCGGGGTCCTCATCGCCCTTACGAGGGATTGAAACAGCGCATCTATCGGCCGCTCACCGACCACCCCGAGTGTCCTCATCGCCCCTACGAGGGATTGAAACGCGCGGTAGGCGTCGGTGCGGCCTTCGGTGCCGACACGTCCTCATCGCCCCTACGAGGGATTGAAACGTGAGCAGGCATTCGGAGTAGCCGAGCGCCCTGCTCGGGTCCTCATCACCCCTACGAGGGATTGAAACTCCTGCCCGGCAGCGGCAAGAGCACGTGGGCACGGGCGGTCCTCATCGCCCCTACGAGGGATTGAAACTAGATCACCAGGCCGCCGTTGGGAGTCAGCGTCCAGCGGTATCCTCATCGCCCCTACGAGGGATTGAAACACGATGACGACGAACGCAGGAACAGACGAGTCGACCGGTCCTCATCGCCCCTAAGAGGGATTGAAACTTGGCGAAGGACCGCCGTTTGCTGGTGGTCCAGCTGCTGCTCCTCATCGCCCCTACGAGGGATTGAAACCACCTTGGTGTCGATGCTGGCGGCCTGCGCCTGCAGCGCTGCCTCCATCGTTTTTCCTTTCTTTCTTGGTCTTGTCGATGGGTGTGTGAGTGGCGCGTCGGCGCTTGAAGGAAGCCCGGCCGGAAATCGGGTCAGGGGGCGGCCGGTGTGTCGACCATCTCCGGGGGCTCGAATACGCGGACGGGTGGGGCGTCCGTACCGAGCGGTTCCACCTCGACCAGGGCGTGCTGGCCGGTGCAACCCTGGGCGAGCCGGG
>NZ_CAAAFT010000302.1:0-879 GCF_900634765.1 Candidatus Protofrankia californiensis
GCATAGTTAACACTGTCTACGAAAACGGGAACCCTCCAGAGCTGGGATACCGGTCGTGGTGGGTCGGCGAGCACGTCGTGCTGCCCAGCCCGCGGACACCGGCCGCGCCGATGGAACCGACGGATCCGATTCTCGACCCGTTGGTGCATCTGGCCTACGTTGCGGCCGTCACCGAACGGCTGGAGCTCGGGACCGGAATCGTCATCCTGCCGCAACGCAACCCGCTGGTGCTCGCCAAGCAGGTCGCGAGCCTTGACGTGCTCAGCGGTGGCCGGCTGCTCCTGGGAGTCGGGGCCGGATATCTCGAACCGGAGATGACCGCGGTCGGCGTGCCGATGTCGGAACGCGGCGGCCGCACCGACGAGTATCTGGACGCGATGAGAGCACTGTGGACCCAGCCCGCACCGTCCTATCAGGGACGGTACGTGGCGTTCGACAGTATCGACGCGCACCCGCGTCCGGTGCGTGCCGACGGGCCACGGATCGTGATCGGCGGACACAGTCCGGCCGCCTTCCGGCGGGCGGTCGCCCGCGGCCACGGCTGGTTCGGCAACGGGGACGGCCCGGACGATCTCGCCGGACACCTTGCCGGGCTGGAGAAGGCTGCCACCGAGGTCGAACGTCCGGCCCGACTGGGCCGACTGGAGATCAACTTTATGCAGCTCTCCCCGGTGGACGCCGACACCGCCCGGCGCTACGCCGACCTCGGCGTCGACCGGCTCGTGGTCTACCCCCTGCCGCTGGAGGATCCCGCGGAGGTCACCGCATTCCTCGAACGTCACGCCGACCTGCCGCGCTGACACCGTCCTTTTCCCACCGGAAGAAAAATTTCCCATCAGGAACAAAATCCCTACAGGATCGCCAGGAGCAACATGCGTG
>NZ_CAAAFT010000302.1:1412-11278 GCF_900634765.1 Candidatus Protofrankia californiensis
CCTTGGTCTACGACCCCGACGCGCCCGCGGGCCTTCGTCTCGGTACAGTTGCGGAGCCGGTGCCGCACAGCGTCCAGGCCCTGGTCGAGGTCCACGCGGTCTCGCTTAACTTCGGCGAGCTCGCCTTCAAGGCTGAACGGACGCAGCCGGGCAGCGTCCTTGGTTGGGACGCGGCGGGCGTCGTCACCGAGGCCGCGGCCGACGGCTCCGGGCCGCCGCCGGGCACCCGCGTCGTGACCTTCGGATGGACGGGGGCCTGGGCCGAGCGCCGAGCCGTCGACACCGCGCACCTGGCCGTGGTCCCCGATTCCGTCGACCTCGGCGCCGCGAGCGCCCTGCCGGTGGCGGGTGTCACCGCGCTGCGGGCGCTGCGGCGGCTTGGTCCGGTGGTCGGCCGGCGCGTCCTGATCACGGGAGCCTCCGGCGGTGTCGGACGCTTCGCGGTGCAGCTCGCAGCCCGTGCCGGCGCGTATGTCATCGCGTCCGTGGGTAGCCCGGTCCGCGGTGAGGGACTCCGCGAGATCGGGGCCGACGAGATCGTCATCGGCCTGGAGAACGTCACCACACCCGTCTTCGGCGTGCTCGAGAACGTGGGCGGCACGCAACTGGCCGACGCGTTCAGTCTCCTCGACGACGGCGGTTGCCTCCAGAGCATCGGGATGGCCTCCGGCGAGTCGACCACCATCGACTTCGAACAGGAGCGTCGCAGGGGCGGCCACCGGCGGCTCGAGCCCTTCGTGGTCGGTCACCCCGACTTCGGCCCCGGTTTCGGTCCCGACCTGGCCTACCTGGTCGGCCTCCTCGAGAAGAAGGCGCTTGATCCTCAGATCGGCTGGCGCGGCCGGTGGGATCGTGCTCCGGAGGCGGCCGAGGCGCTTCTCGCCCGTCGTGTCCGGGGCAAAGCCGTGCTCGACGTCAGAGCAAATCCGTAGCCGAGCTTTACCGTCCGTGACGATGACCACTTGCTGGTCATCGCTCGCGTGCTCGCCGATCCGCCTGTCCACCCCCCTGATCTGTACAGCCGCATCCCCAGCCTTGATCAATTTTTGATCAAGGCTGTTCTTATTATTGAACTGTATAGTTCATCCAACTAGAATGATAGATAAATATTCCTCGGCCTGAACGAGTCCGGACAGCAGCGGTCACATTCCACATCCGACAGGTCACGTAAAGACATATCGATCATCAAAGGTGGACAGCCATGTCAGATGCGATGGGCCTGACCCGCATCCAGGTCCGTCCGATGACCGCCTATATCGGTGCGGACATCGAGGGAGTCGATCTCGGATCGACTCTCGACGACACGTCGGTCGCACAGATCCGAGCCGTGCTCCTGCGCTGGAAGGTGATCTTCTTTCGACGTCAGTCCATCGGCCATCGTGAGCACGTGGCGTTCGCCCGCCGGTTCGGCACCGTCACCCCGGCACATCCCCATGAGGACAACCCCCCGGAGGGTTTCCCCGAGATCCTCCCGTTGGACACCCGGCGGTACGAAGCGGCGTTCGGTCGCAAGTGGGCCACTTTCGACAACGGATGGCACACCGACGTGACGGCGCTGGTCAATCCTCCTGCAGCCTCGATCCTGCGGGCGGACCGTGTACCCCCCTATGGCGGGGACACGGTCTGGACAAACCTGGTCGCGGCCTACACAGGACTACCCGAACCTCTTCGGGAGCTGGCCGAGAAACTCCGGGCGACACACAGCTTCGGCCGGAGCAGGGCGACCGGCGGCACCTACGCCGACCGCAACCGGGAAAACCCGCTGGTGGCCGTCCATCCGGTGGTCCGTGTCCATCCCGAAACCGGGGAGCGGGCGCTGTTCGTGAGCCCGAGCTTCACGCTTCCCGACAAGGAGATCATCGGACTGTCGCCCCAGCAGAGCCAGGACATCCTCCAGCTGTTCCATCGGGAGATAACTCGCTTCGAGTACACCGTCCGGTTTCGCTGGGAGCCCGGCAGCGTGGCCTTCTGGGACAACCGCGCCACCGCGCATCTTGCGCCCAACGACCTCAACGATCTCGATTTCGAGTTCGACCGCGTGCTCTACCGGGTCACGCTCGAAGGCGACGTCCCGGTCGGGGTCGACGGCGCACCCTCCGAACTGATCGCGGGAATGCCCTATCGAGGGAGCCAGGCCGTAGAACCACCCCCGGTCCGCTCCAGTCCCCGGTGACAGGGACAGGCAGCTGACGTCCTGGAACGAACGGCGTCTGCTGTCCGGCGGGTTCTCCCGTACCCGGTCTCATCCCCTCCCGGACCGCTACCGGCGAAAGCAGGCGCACCCACACCACTGGCAGTTCTGCCGGTGTTCGCCGTCCTCTCCTTCTCCTGGGGGTCTCTCCTTGTCTCACGTTCTGTCTCACGTTCGTCCCTCCAGACGGTTACGGTCCGTCCGAGCGGTCCTGGTAGCGGTGCTGGTGACCGTGGTGGCCGCGACGGCATGCGGGTCGGGCGGTGACGGCACCAACGGCACCAGCCGTGCCGCCGACCAGATACCGAAACCCGGCGGCACTCTGACCTTCGCGCTCGGCAGCGACCCCACCTGCCTGGATCCCCAGCAGATCCAGCTCAGCGAAGGGCTCACCGTCGGCCGACATGTCGTGGACACACTGACCGACCAGGATCCCCAGACCCTGGAGATCGTGCCGTGGCTGGCGGAGTCCTGGGATGTCGGTCAGGACGCGAAGTCGTACACCTTCCACCTGCGTAAGGGAGTCACGTTCAGCGACGGAGCCCCGCTCACCGCGGCAGCCGTCAAGACCAACTTCGACGCGATAGTGGCGCTCGGCGCCAAGGCAACCCTGGGGTACAGCTATCTCAGCGGCTATGCGCAGACCGTTCCCGTCGACGACCTGACCGTCCGGATCGAGTTCACCAGTCCGACCGCGCAGTTCCTGCAGGCCGCTGCAAGCCCCAGCCTGGGTCTGGTGTCCCCGACGACCCTCAACCGGAGCCCGACCGAGCGGTGCTCGCAGCCTCCGATCGGCTCGGGCGCGTTCGTCATCGACCGTTACGTTCCCAGCCAGCGGGTCGATCTCAGCAGGCGCAAAGACTACAACTGGCCGTCCGCACTGGCCCGGCACCAGGGTGCCGCCTACCTCGACAAGCTTGTCTTCACGGTCGTGGCCGAGTCCGGCGTGCGCACAGGCAGCCTCCAGTCAGGCCAGGTCGACGGAATCTCGGCGGTCTCACCCCAGGACGCGAAGTCCCTCCAGGAACAGGGGCTCACCCTGCTGCCGACCGTCCACGCCGGGATCGTGACCAACCTGCACGCCAGCCCCACCCCCGACCGTCCGGTCGTCAGCGACCCGAGCGTCCTTCCCGCCCTACAAAAAGGAATCAATCGGACGCAGATAGTGAGTAGCCTGCTCAACGCCGACTACCGGCCGGCGACGAGCATCCTGTCCAGCAAAACTCCGGATCACGCCGATCTCAGCTCTCTGGTGCGGTACGACCCGACGGCGGCGAAGAAACTGCTGGACGACGGTGGGTGGAAACCCGGACCGGACGGCATCCGACTCAAGGACGGCCACCGCCTGCATCTCGACGTGCTCTGGGTGCCCTCCGGGTTCGGACCGGAACAGTCGACCATCGAACTGATCCAGCAACAGCTTGCCGAGATCGGCCTCGAGCTCGGTGTGAAACGGCTGTCCCTGGCCCAGTTCACCCCGCTGTACCAGGCCAATGACTACGACCTGTTCTGGGCCCGGGGAACGACCCGGGCCGACCCGGACATCCTGCGGCTCATCTTCGGTTCCAAGAAACCGGCTCCGGCAGGCTCCGTGCAGGAAGGGATCGACAGGATTCTCGAGGCCCAGAACGCGATCACCGACGCGGCCACCCGCAGGAGCCTCGTCGAACAGGCACAACGGCGGATTCTGGAGACCGGCTACGGAATTCCCGTCCACGAACAGACCACGATCATGGGATTTTCCCCGAAGGTACGTGACGTCACGTTCACCGCGTCGTCGTGGCCGCGCTTCACCGACACCTGGATCACCGGCTGACCCCAGGCGGTCCGGCCCGGGTCCGGCCCACCTCAGGAGGTGGGCCGGGCCCGGGCACGCACCACGTGCGACAAAGGCAGGAAGATGAAGAGATATCTCATCCGCCGGCTCCTGCAGGCGCTTTTCGTCCTGTGGGCGGCTTACACCGTCTGTTTCACGGTGCTTTATCTGCTGCCAAGCGACCCGGTGTCGCTCATGGTCAGCGGCGGCGCCGAACAGACGTCCATCGACGACGCGCAGCTCACGGCCCTGCGAGCGCAGTACGGGCTGGACAAGCCGATCATCGTCCAATATGTCGACCATCTCTGGCACGCGTTGCGGGGGGACTTCGGCGTCTCCGTGCAGACCGGCCGGAGCATCACGCAGATCTTCCTCGATGTACTGCCGGCCACCCTCCAGTTGGCAGCCTCGGCGTTCACTCTCGCCTTGTTCCTCGGTCTGGGACTGGCATACTGGGCCACCTACGCGCGACGGCTCTGGGTTCGTCAGATGTTGCTGTCCCTACCCCCGTTGTGGGCGTCGCTGCCGACCTTCTGGGTCGGCCTCATGCTGATCCAGATCGTGTCCTTCCGGTGGGGTCTCGTACCTGCGACCGGGGACGACGGTGTTTCCAGCCTGCTGCTGCCCGCGGTCACCCTCGCCCTGCCGACCGCGGCGGGGATCGCTCAGGTATTCGCCAAGAGCCTGCGCACCGTTGAGACCGAGCATTACATCACCACCGCCGCGGCAAAGGGAGCCTCACCGACGCGGGTCCGCCTCCGGCATGCGGCGCGCAACGCGGCCATCCCGGCACTGACCCTGGCCGGGGTGTGGGCGGGGAACCTGCTCGCGGGCTCCGTGGTCGTCGAGACCGTCTTCTCCCGTACGGGAGTCGGGCGTACCACGGCCACCGCCGTTGGTACGCAGGACATTCCGGTCGTGCTGGGCCTGGTGATCCTCAGCTCGGTTCTCTTCACGGCGGTCAACCTGGCCGTGGATCTCACCTATCCCCTGTTGGACCCGCGGATCGTGAGCCCCGCCGCGGATCCGCGATGAAAGCGGACAAACATGACCGAATCACTCGCCACGGCGGCCACGGCAGACAAGACCGATCCCGTGCCTGCGCCGGTGACGCCGGCACCGGATCGGGAGCCGGCCACGGCGGCGTCCCAGAGTGGACGATGGCGGCGCGCAGCCGTGTTCCTCGTGCACCGTCCGGGTCTGGTGCTCTCGGCCTTCTTTCTCCTCACAGTGCTGATCGCGGCCTTCTTCCCCACGGCCCTGACATCGGACAACCCGCTGCGAGGCTCGGTGGCGGAACGTCTGCAGAAGCCGAGCACCGACCACTGGTTCGGCACTGACCAGCTCGGACGCGACCTGTTCGCCCGGATGGTGCACGGCTGCGCGCGGTCTCTGCAGGCGACCGTGCTCGCCGTCCTGGTCGGCCTGGCCGCCGGAGCGCTGCTGGGCCTGACATCGGGTTTCCTCAGTGGATGGATCGACAGCCTGATCATGCGGGTGGTCGACCTGGCGCTGGCGATACCGGCACTGCTGCTCTCCCTCGCCCTGATCACCGCACTCGGATTCGGCACCGTGAACATCGCGCTCGCGGTCGGGTTCTCCAGCGTGGCGGCGTTCGCACGGGTCACCCGCGCAGAGGTCCTGCGGGTACGCACAGCCGTCTTCGTCGAAGCGGCGACGTCCTGCGGAGCCCGACGCCACCAGGTGCTTTTCCGGTATGTGTTACCTCATGCCTGCGGGCCGGTACTCGTCCTCGCCGCGCTCGAGTTCGGCACGGCGGTCCTGGCCGTCTCGGCGCTGAGCTTCCTGGGATTCGGAGCAGCGCCGCCCTCTCCCGAATGGGGATCCCTGGTTTCCGACGGGCGGGGCTACCTGGCGACCGCGTGGTGGCTGACGACCCTGCCGGGTCTCACCGTGGTCGCCACCGTCCTCGCGGCCAATCGGATCTCCCGAGCGATCGAGGGTGAGCGGGAGGAAAGTCGATGACCGCCCTGGAGGACACCGTCGGCGCGGCACCGGCAGCAGGCACGTCAGAGACAGCAGGCACGTCAACCACATCAGACGCAGCAGACCCATCAGCTGGTGCGCTGCTTGCCGTCCGGGATCTGCGGGTGTCCTACCGCCACCGCGGGACGTACACCCAGGCCGTGCGCGGGGTCGACCTCACGGTCAGACCGGGTCAGGTCGTCGCCTTGGTCGGAGAGTCCGGATCAGGGAAGAGCACCACGGCGCATGCCGTCATCGGCCTGCTTCCGCCTGGCGGCCGGATCGAGTCGGGCGCTGTCCGTTTCGCCGGCGTCGACCTGGCCGCGCTCCCGCCCGCGCGCCTGCGCGCCCACCGGGGACGCGACATCGCCCTCATCCCACAGGACCCCACGGTCTCGCTGAACCCGGTCCAGCGCATCGGCACGCAGGTCGCGGAGGTCCTCCTCATCCACGGGCTGGCCACCCGCAGGACCGCGCCGGCCGCCGCGGTAGCCGCGCTCGCCCAGGCAGGACTGCCCGATCCCGCGCTCCGCGCCCGACAGTATCCACACGAGCTGTCGGGGGGCATGCGTCAGCGGGCGCTGATCGCCATCGCGTTCGCCGCCACACCGAAACTGCTGATCGCGGACGAACCCACGAGCGCGCTCGACGTGACAGTCCAACGCCACATTCTCGATCATGTAGAGAAATTAATAAAAGATCACGGTACAGCGGTCCTGCTGATCACCCACGACCTCGGGGTCGCTGCGGACCGGGCCGACGAGATCGTGGTCATGTCCGGGGGCGGGATCGTCGAGAGCGGTCCCGCGCTCCAGGTCCTGCACGACCCCGTCCACCCCTACACCCGACAGCTGATCTCCGACGCTCCCAGCCTGACCAGTGTGCGGACACCCGGCCGGTCGCGGGCCGGCGGACTTCCCTGCCCCCACCGGGCAGTGGTGTCCGCCCGGATAGAGGGTCCTGCCAACCCGGCAGCTCCCCGCGGCGGCAGTAGGGCCGCCGAACCGATCACGCCAGGACAGACAGCACTCCTCGTGGCAAGCAACCTGGTCAAGGACTTCCCCCTGCCTCGAGCCCCGGCCGGCCCGCGCTCCGTCCGTGCCGTCGACGACGTCAGCTTCACCATCAGACGGGGCGAGACGTTCGCCCTGGTCGGCGAGTCAGGCTCCGGGAAATCCACCACCGCCCGACTCGTACTGAGGCTGATGGACCCCACCGCGGGCCGCATAACTCTTGACGGCACCGACATCACCAGCCTGCGCGGCCCCGCACTGCGCCGCCTCCGCCGACGTATGCAGATCGTCTACCAGAACCCCTACGCCTCCCTCGATCCCCGATTCACCGTCGGGGAAACGATCGAGGAACCCCTGCGGCTGTTCGGAGTGGGCACCCGGACGACCCGGCGTGCCCGTGCCCGGGAACTTCTGTCCCAGGTAGCCCTTTCCCCGCACCTGCTCGACCGCCGCCCCGCCGAGCTCTCCGGCGGCCAACGCCAACGCGTGGCCATCGCCCGTGCCCTCTCCCTACACCCGGATCTCGTCGTCTGTGACGAGCCCCTGTCCGCGCTCGACGTCTCCGTCCAGGCCCAGATCCTGGATCTACTGGCCCGCATCCAGGAGGAACTCGGTCTGTCCTACCTGTTCATCACCCACGACCTCGCGGTGGTACGGGCGGTCGCCGACCACGTCGGCGTGATGCGTCATGGTCGCCTCGTGGAGGTCGGGAGTCCCCGCGACCTCTTCGACAATCCTCGCCACGCCTACACGCAGGAGCTTCTCGCCGCCATCCCCGGGCGTCGTGCCGGCGTAGCGGGAGGTTCCCCCGTTCCCCCACGGGAAACCGCGGACCCGACGGCCGGGACAACGACGAGTTCGTCGAGGCGTTGTGACGCGGCCGGGCCATCAGGTGTGGCTGACACCCGGATCACGTACACCTGATCCACCTACCTCCTGCCCCAACGCCGCAGCCGGCAGCGGCGCGGGCCGACCCGGCAGGAAGCAGCCCGCGACCAGGACGGCGAGCGCGCCTGCGAACACCCACCAGAAGGCCGACTGGAACGCGACCTCGGCGGACGCCCTGTCCGAGACCCGGCTCTGCAGGACAAGTGCCGCGACGGCGATGCCGAGCGAGGCACCGAGCTGGTTGAGGACGTAGAGCGCCGACGTGCCCTGCGGCACCGATGCCGCGGGCAGAGTCCGATAGAGCGAACCCATGGTCGGAGCCCCCACGAAACCCAGGCCCAGCCCGGTCCCGAAGACGCACACCGCCAGGCCCCCCTCGCCGCTGTGGACCCCGGCCTGCGTGAAGGCAAGCACGCTCAACGCAATCAGGAACGCGCCGGCCGGAACCAGCGCCCGGGTACCGACCCTGTCACTGAGCCGCCCGGCAACCGGCATCGCAAGGAACGAACCCACCCCCAACGGCGACAGCAACAGCCCGGCCGCAAGCACACCGTGGTCACGAACCTGCTGGTAGTACAGCGGCACCAGGAACAGCATCGAGAACAGCATCACCCCGGTGACCGCCATCACCGTGACACTCGCGCTGAAAGCACGGCTGGTGAACAGCCGCAGATCGATCAGCGGCGTGGTCCGGGCCCGCAGCGCATGCACGACATAGCCGACGAGCAGCCCAGCACCGGCCGCCAACGCCACCACCACCCGGGTGGCGCCGAACCCGGCACCCTCCCCTGCCTGTGACAAGGCGTAGACAAGGGTGGCGAACGCCGGGCACAGCAGGGCCACGCCGACGATGTCGAGCCGGTTGCCCCCGCGCTCGGCCCTCGGGGGATCGGCCGGCACCACCCGCAGCGACAGCGCCAGCGCCGTCACCCCGATCGGCAGGTTTACCAGGAACATCCACCGCCAGTCCAGGTTCTGGATGATCACTCCGCCGATGATCGGACCGAGGACGGGGCCGAGCGGGATGACCACCCCCATCAGCCCCATCACCCGACCCGCTCGGGCGGGGCCCGCCGCTCGCGCCAGCAGCGTGAGCATCACCGGGTCCAGCATGCCGCCGCCGAAGCCCTGGATCACGCGGAAGACGATCAGACTCTCGATCGAGGGGGCCAGTCCGCTTGCGAGCGAGCCGACGAGGAAGACCGACAACCCCATGAGCCACATCCGGCGTCCACCGAAGCGGTCGACGGCCCACGCGCTCAGCGGGATGGCGACGGTCACCGCGAGCAGGTAGCCGGTGGCGACCCACCCGACAGTGCTCAACGACGTCCCGAAGTGCCGCCCGAGCGTGTCGATCCCGACGTTGACGATCGTGCCGTCGAGCAGGCCCATCAGGCCGCCCAGCAGGAGCACGCCGACCAACCGCAGCAGCGCGGGATCCAGGCGGTCGTCCTGTGTAGAGGTCATGAAGCTCTCCAGTCAGTACGATAAAATTTACCGTTGAGTACAAATTAATGTACAGCTAGAGAGATCATCAACAGTAGGGGAACATGTTGCTGCGCAACGTGGCGGATGATTGCTTCCCGGCTGGCCGTGGGTCGGCGTGGGGAACAGTCAGCGACGGGGATGCGTCGGGAACCGGGCTCGCGGTACGACCTCGGCCCGGTACGAGCTCGGCCCGGAGGTCAGATCACTTCGGCGGACGGCGGCCGAAGGCGCGCAGGAAGGTGTCCACGCCGGCACCCGCGATCCCGTCACGGTAGGCGGGCGTCACGGCGTCCGGGGCGAAGACCGTCATCAGCGGTAGATCTCCCAGCACGAGGCCGACGAACTGGGCCGCGGCCACCGCGGGGTCGGTGATCTCTAGATGGCCGGCGTGCGCCAGCCGGGCCATCCGGCCCGCCAACGCTTCGATCACCTCTTTGCCACCCGAAGCCCACATCGTCTGGAACAGATCGGGGAAACGACCGGA
>NZ_CAAAFT010000302.1:11303-12377 GCF_900634765.1 Candidatus Protofrankia californiensis
CCGACCATCACCAGCCGGAACAGGTTCTCCTTGCTCCCGAGATGGTTGTAAAGGGTGGGTTTGGCCACCCCGGCCTCGCTTGCGATGAGATCGACGCTCGCACCCTCGTACCCCTTGCGGGCGAACACCTCGAACGCGGCAGCGAGGATCGCCTCCCGCTTGTCCACCCGGCCACGCCCCGTCACCGTGATGCCAGTCGAGACGGGTACGTCCATCATCTCAGCGTATCCGTCGCGGAGTTCACCGACCGCCGGCCAGCCGGATCAATCACTCTTCCCTGGCCTCCGCGAGGCGTGTTGCGACAGAGACCGGACTTTCGGACCGCGTTCGGGTTCACCGATGTTCCGGGACCAGCACCGTCTTCTTGATGGCCGCGTCGAGGCAGCCTGTGCCGGTGGTGACAATGACTCCATGCGCATCCGGCCGGTCCGGTTCGAAGATTTCCCCGTGCTCCAGGACATCGAGCGGGCCGCCAGCCGGTGCTTCCGCGACATCGACATGCCCGAGATCGCCGACGACGAGCCGTTCACCGTCAACGAACTCGCCCGGTACCAGCGGGCCGGCCAGGCCTGGGGCGCCGCTGACGGGATCGGCCGCCTGGTCGCCTACCTGGTCGCGGACCTCGTCGACGGCAACATGCACATCGAGCAGGTATCGGTGCGGCCGGACAGCGCCCGCCGAGGGGTGGGACGGATGCTGATCGAACACGTCGCCGGCCACGCGGCCGCCGCGGCCGTACCGGCGCTGACCCTCACCACGTTCGTGCACGTACCGTGGAACGCCCCCTACTACGCGCGGTGCGGGTTCCGGCGCCTTACGGAGGCCGAGCTGACGCCAGGGCTGCGGGAGGTCCGCAGCCGGGAGGCCGCACACGGCCTGGACCGGTGGCCACGGGTAGCCATGCGCCGCGAGATGAGGCGGTAAGAGCCACGTGCGTTCCGCAGAACGGCAGATGGCTTCATCGGGCGGCACCCAGGCCGGCGATCTCTATGACACGCTCGGCCTCACCGACCTCAAAGAGATTCGGCAGGGGCAGCCGCGGGTCGGATCACCGTCGACGGCAGCCTTGAACGC
>NZ_CAAAFT010000303.1:0-5797 GCF_900634765.1 Candidatus Protofrankia californiensis
CATGCGGGGGCGTTGGGCGCCCTGGCCGGTGAACAGGAAGGCGAGTTTGCCGGGGGTGGCGCTGCCCTGGATAACGTGGGGGCTGGGGTGGCCGGTGACGACAGCGTCCAGGCCGGTGAGCAGGGTGTCGCGGTCGTCGGCGATGACGACGGCGCGGTGGGACAACGCTGCTCGGGTGGTGGCCAGGGAGAACGCCACGTCCGCGGGGCGTAGCGCGGTGTTCGCGGTGAGGTGCGCGGCCAGCCGGGCGGCCTGCGCTCGCAGCGATTCCGGTGATGCCGCGGAGAGCACCCACGGCACGACAACCGCCGTCGTGGGGTCCGCGGCCACGGTCGCGGCAGCCGGGATCGCAGGCGCCGGGACGACGTCTGCCGGGACGTCCGCTGAGATGCCCTGGTCGGGCGCCTGTTCGATGATCACATGGGCGTTGGTACCGCTGATCCCGAAGGACGACACGGCCGCCCGCCGGGGACGGTCGGCCTCGGGCCACAGCCGGGCCTCGGTCAGTAGTTCCACCGCGCCCGCCGACCAGTTCACGAACGGCGACGGCGCGTCCACATGCAGGGTCTTCGGCAGCACGCCGTGGCGCAGGGCGTAAATAATCTTCGTGATGCCGGCGATGCCGGCTGCCGTCTGGGTGTGCCCGATGTTCGACTTGATCGACCCGAGCAGCAGCGGCCGGTCGGCGGGACGGTTGTGCCCGTAGGTGGCGATCAGCGCCTCCGCCTCGATCGGGTCGCCGAGACGGGTGCCCGTGCCGTGCGCCTCGACGGCGTCGATGTCGCTGGCTGCCAGCCCGGCGGCGGCCAGCGCGTCGGCGATGACCCGCTGCTGTGACTGGCCGTTCGGCGCGGTGAGCCCGTTCGACGCGCCGTCGGAGTTCACCGCGCTGCCGCGGATCACCGCCAGGATCCGGCGGCCGGCCCGCTGCGCGTCCGACAGCCGTTCCAGCAGGAGGAACCCGACCCCCTCGGACCAGGACGTGCCGTCCGCCGCTGCCGCGAACGCCTTGCTCCGGCCGTCGGGAGCCAGCCCCCGCTGCCGGGAGAACTCGGTGAACAGTCCCGGGGTCGCCATGACGGCGACGCCGCCGGCCAGCGCCAGATCGCATTCGCCGCTGCGCAGCGACTGGGCGGCCAGATGGGTCGCGACCAGCGAGGACGAGCAGGCGGTGTCGATGCTGAGGGCCGGCCCCTCCAGGCCGAGGGTGTAGGCCAGCCGTCCGGAAGCCACGCTTGTTGTGCTGCCTGTCAGCACGTACCCCTCGGCGTCTCGCGGCGCATCGGTCAGGCGCGGGCCGTAGTCCTGCTGGGTCGCGCCGACGAACACCCCCGACCGGCTGCCCCGCAGGGTGTGCGGGTCGATGCCGGCGCGTTCCAGCACCTCCCAGGCGGACTCCAGCAGCAGCCGCTGCTGCGGGTCCATCGCGGCGGCCTCGCGCGGGGAGATGCCGAAGAAGTCCGCGTCGAAGCGGTCGGCGTCGTAGAGGAAACCGCCGTCACGGGTGTAGGTCCGCCCCGGGCGGCCGGGTTCGGGGTCGTAGAGGGCCTCGACGTCCCAGCCGCGGTTCGACGGGAACCCGCCGATGGCGTCCCGGCCGTCGGCGACCAGTTCCCACAGCGCCTCGGGGGAGTCGGCGCCACCCGGCCACCGTCCGCTGACCGCGACGATCGCGATCGGCTCGGTGTGGTTGGCGGGTGTCCGGGAGCGCCGCGAGGTGGTCACGGGCGCGCCCGACACCAGGGTGATCAGGCGCTCGACCAGGGCGGCCGGCGTCGGGAAGTCGAACACCAGCGTGCTGGGCAGCGTCAGGTCGGTCACCGCGGCGAGCCCGTCACGCAACCGCACGGCACCGAGCGAGTCGAAACCGAGATCCCGGAAGGTCTGCTCGTCGTCGATCTGGTCCGTGCCGGTGTGCCCCAGCACCCCGGCCGCGGTCGTGCGGACCAGGTCGGCCAGCCGCTCCCGCAGTGCCTGCGGGGACAGCGCCGCGGCGAGCGGATGCTCGGGCGTTCCCGTTCCCGTTCCCGCTCCCGCTCCCGCCGCGCTGAGCTCGCTGTTCCCGCCGTCCAGGCCGAGCCCGTCCTCGGCGGAACCCAATGCTGCCGCGGGCTCCCCGAGCACCGCCGTCCCGGCCGCGAGCCAGAAGCGGCGCCGCTGGAAGGCGTAGGTGGGCAGGTCGACGGCATACGGGTCGGCGCCGGTGAGAACGTCGGTCCAGTCGACCGGCAGGCCGTGGACGTGCGCCTCGGCCAGCGCGGTCAGCAGGCGCGCCGGCCCGCCGTCGTCGCGGCGCAGCGTGCCCAGCACGCCGACGCCGGCGCGGCCGGCGGCGTCGACCGTCTCGTTGATCCCGCCGACGAGCACCGGATGCGGGCTGACCTCGACGAACACGTCGTGGCCGCTGCCCAGCAGCGCCCGGGTGGCCTCCTCGAACCGGACGGTACGGCGAAGGTTGGTGAACCAGTACGACGCGTCGAGAGTGCCGCCGTCGGCCCAGTCCGCGGTCACGCTGGACAGCAGCGGGACGGATCCCGCCCGGGGAGTGATCCCCGCGAGCGCCGCGAGCACCCGGTCGCGGATGCCGTCGACCTGGGCCGAGTGGGAGGCGTAGTCCACCGGGACGAGCCGGGCCCGCACCCCCTGCTCCTGGTAGCCGGCGACCAGGTCCGCCAGCGCCTGCGGGGTGCCGGCGACGACGGTCGACCGCGGGCCGTTGACGGCTGCGAGCGACAGCGCGCCGTCGGCGCGTTCCAGCCGTGCCAGCACGCCGTCCGCGGGCAGCGCCACCGAGGCCATGCCACCCCGCCCGGCAAGTGCGGTGATTGCCTGGCTGCGCAGGGCGACGATCCGGGCGGCGTCGTCGAGGGTGAGGATGCCGGCCACGTACGCGGCGGCGATCTCACCCTGGCTGTGCCCGACGACGGCGTGCGGGTGGACGCCGTACGAGCGCCACAGCGCCGCGAGGGAGACCAGCATCGCCCACAGCGCGGGCTGGACCACGTCGACCCGCTCCAGCGAGGGTGCGCCGGGGGCGCCACGCAGGACGTCGAGCAGGTTCCACCCGGTGTGCGGCGCGAGCGCGTCCGCACAGGACGCGATCGACTCCGCGAACACCGGGGAGGACTCGAGCAGGCCCGTGGCCATCCCCGGCCACTGCGAACCCTGGCCGGGGAAGACGAAGACGACCAGCCGGCCGGTCGGGGCGGTGCCGCGCACGGCGTCCGTCGGCAGTTCGCCCCGGGCCAGCCCGGCCAGCCCGGTGAGCAGGGCGTCCCGGTCGCCGCCCACGACCGCGGCCCGGTGGGCGAAGGCGGCCCGACCCCGGACCAGCGCTGCGGCCACGTCGACCGGACGCGCGGACGGTTCGGCCGCGACGTAGTCGTGCAGGCGTGCGGCCTGCGCACGCAGGGCTTCCCCGGTCCGCGCCGAGAGCACCCATGCCACCGGCCCGGCAGCCGCGGACGAGGCGACCGCCGGCCCGGTCGACCCGGCGGCTGGCCCGCTCAGCTCGGCCGCTCCGCCCGGCCCGGCCGTTTCGCCCGGCCCGGCCGCGGTCCCGGCGTCGGGTGTGCTTACGCTCGGTGCGCTCTCGCCGGGTGTGGTCTCAGTGTCTGGTGTGCTCTCCTCGGGTGCCGGTGCCTGTTCGAGGATGACGTGGGCGTTGGTGCCGCTGATCCCGAAGGAGGACACCGCCGCCCGCCGGGGACGGTTGACCTCGGGCCATGGCCGGGTCTCGGTGAGCAGTTCGACCGCGCCGGTGGACCAGTCGACGTGCGGGGACGGCGCGTCCACGTGCAGCGTCTTCGGCAGCAACCCGTGCCGCAACGCCTCCACGATCTTGATGATGCCCGCGACGCCGGCGGCGGCCTGGGTGTGGCCGATGTTGGATTTGACCGAGCCGAGTAGCAGGGGGCGGTCGGTGGGGCGGTCCTGGCCGTAGGTGGCGAGCAGGGCTTGGGCTTCGATGGGGTCGCCCAGGGTGGTGCCGGTGCCGTGTGCTTCCACGGCGTCGACGTCGGCCGGGTTGAGGCGGGCGTTGGCGAGCGCGGCGTTGATCACCCGCTGCTGGGACGGCCCGCTCGGCGCGGTGAGCTGGCTGCTCGTACCGTCGGAGTTCACCGCCGATCCCCGCACGACCGCCAGGACGCGGTGGCCGCGGCGGCGCGCGTCCGACAGCCGTTCCAGCAGCAGCACCCCGGCACCCTCGGCGAGGCCGAAACCGTCCGCGGCGGCGGCGAACGCCTTGCACCGGCCGTCGGCCGCCAGCGCACGCTGCCGGGAGAACTCGACGAACGACCGCAGGGTCGGCATCACGGTCACGCCGCCGGCCAGCGCGAGCCCGCACTCGCCGCCCCGCAGCGCCTGCACGGCCAGGTGCAGCGCCACCAGCGACGACGAGCAGGCGGTGTCCACGGTGACGGTCGGGCCCTCGAAACCGAACGTGTACGCCACCCGGCCGGAGGCGATGCTGGTCGTCCCGCCGGTCAGGACGTATCCCTCCAGCGGCTGCGTCGCCTCGGCGCCGGCGCCGGCACCGTAGTCGGAGGCGATCACCCCGGCGAACACGCCGGTGTCGGAGCCGCGCAGCGTCGTCGGGTCGATACCGGCGCGTTCCAGCGCCTCCCACGAGGCCTCCAGCAGCAGCCGCTGCTGCGGCTCCGCCGCGAGCGCCTCGCGCGGGGAGACGCCGAAGAAGGCGGCGTCGAAGTCGCCCGCGTCGGGGAGGAAGCCACCCTCGCGGGCGTAGGTCGCGCCGGACCGGGTCGGGTCGGGGTCGTAGCGGTCGTCGAGGTTCCACCCACGGTCCTCGGGCGGCGGGCCGACCACGTCGCGTTCGTCGGTGACCAGCCGCCACAGGTCGCCCGGCGAGCGCACCCCGCCCGGGTAGCGGCAGCCTATTCCGATGATCGCGATCGGCTCGTGCCGGGACGACGTCAGCTCCTGTACCCGCGCGCGGGCGGCGCGCAGGTCGGTTGTGGCGCGACGCAGGTAGTCGCGCAGTTTTTCCTCGCGGTTCTCCGCGCGGGAGTTCTCCGCGTGAGAGTTCTCCCCGCGGGAGCCGGTGCTGGGAACGGGGGACGGGGAGGACGCAGGGGACGCGGGGGACATGTGAGCTCAGCCTCCGTACGGGGTTGTCAGCTCGTTGTCGAGCACGTCGAACAGTTCGTCGTCGTCGGCCGACTGGAGATCCGCCAGCTCACCGGGCAGGGAACCGGCCCGCCCACCCGCGGGCCTGCGACCGTCCCAGGCCTGTACCAGCTGCCGCAACCTGGCCGCGACCTGCTCGTGGACGTCGGCATCGGTGTCGGCGTCGGCGTCGGGTACGGCCGTCAGGACGGTCCCCAGCCGGTCCAGCACGTCGGTGAGCGATTCCCGCCGCGGGGACGGGATGGTGGCGTTCCCGGCCGTGGTCCCGCTGCTGCTCTCCGCAGCAGGTATGAGCAGGGTGCGCAGGTGCGCGGTCAGCGCCGCCGGGGTCGGATGGTCGAACAGCAGCGTGGTCGGCAACCGCAGTCCGGCGACCGCGCCGAGCCGGTTGCGGAACTCCACCGCGGTCAGGGAGTCGAACCCGGACGCGAGGAACCCGCGGTCGACGTCGATCGCGGCCGCGTCGGCGTGACCGAGGACGGTCGCCGCGGTCGTGCGCACGAGGTCGAGCAGTATCCGGTTCCGGTCGTCCTCGGGACGACCGGCGAGCCGCTCGGCCAGCGACGTCCCCGCTCCCGACCTGGTCGCGCCGTCGCCCGCGCCGTACCCCGTGCCGTCGTCCCCGGTGGCGCGGCGGACGGTCGCG